>CAHJXE010000341.1 GCA_903644085.1 Hyphomicrobiales bacterium | reverse complement strand
CCGAGCGGAATCGGACGAGATGTATCGCCAGCACGTCGCGGGACGTCTCGCCGGAGCGGTACCGGAGGCGGCGGACGCGGCGGTCTGTCTTTACACGATCACGCCCGATCGCGGGTTCATCATCGACCGTCACCCTGAGAAGGACCGGGTGCTCGTCGTCTCGGCCTGCTCGGGCCATGGATTCAAGCATTCGGCCGGGATCGGAGAAGCGGTGGCCGAGGTCATGACCACCGGGTCGAGCAGCGTCGATCTCAAGCCGTTCTCGGTCGCGCGCTTCGGCTGAGCGAACGTCCGCGGCACTGAACGACCTCGCCCCGATCTTGGTCACGAGCATCACGGCGCGCGATGTCGCATTCATCGTCGACACGGTCGAAAATGGGCCGCCGCGCGGCGGCGCGCGCGATCAGGCTCGTGACGTTGCATGACCATCGTGACGGAGGCAGCCATGATCCGGGGCGAACACATTCAGGAACTCGTGCAGGACCTCCTGGATCAGCGCCGCGCGGGGTTCAGCCTGCCGCAGGCCTTCTACGTCGACCCGGCGCTCTACGAGGTCGATCTCGACGCGGTGTTCGGCGCCGAGTGGCTGTTCGCCTGCAACGCCTGCGAGATCCCCAAGTCCGGCGACTATCTCACGCTCGAGATCGGCGTGAACTCGATCGTGGTCTTGCGCGATCGCGAGGGCGGGGTGCGCGCCTTCCACAACACCTGCCGTCACCGCGGCTCACGCATCTGCACGAAGGAGACGGGCCGCGCGTCCGTGCTCGTGTGTCCGTATCATCAGTGGAGCTACGGGCTCGACGGGGCGTTGCGCGGTGCCCGGCAGATGCCGAAGGACTTCGATCGTTCGGATTACGGGCTCGTCCCGGCCCACGTCGAGACGATCTGCGGCATGGTCTACGTGTCGATCGCGGACGATCCACCCGACCTCTCAGGTTTCCGTCGAGCCGTCACGCCCTTCATCGCACCGCACGCGCCGGAGCGCACCAAGGTCGCCCATGTGACGACGATCGTCGAGGAGGCGAACTGGAAGCTCGTGATCGAGAACAACCGCGAGTGCTATCATTGCGCGGGCAACCACCCGGAACTCCTGGCGACGCTCGTCGAGTTCGCACTGCCCGACGATCCCGCCGGCACGGCTGAGTTCCAGGGCCTGATCGACGCGAAGACCGCCAAATGGGACGGGCTCGGCCTGCCGCACCGGCCGGCGGATGGCGGTGACGCCTTCCGCTGCATCCGTCTGCCGTTCCACGAGGGTGCGGTCTCCTTCACGCCGGACGGCCGCCCGGCCTGCGCGAAGCTGCTCGGCGATCTCACCGAGCCCGACCTCGGCTCGGTGCGGATGTTCCGCGCGCCGAACAACTGGAACCACTTCTTGTCCGACCACATCATCCACTTCCGCGTCCTGCCCCTCTCGGTCGACCGCACGGCGTTGCGCACGACGTGGCTCGTGCACGAGGACGCGGTCGAGGGTGTGGATTACGACGTCGAGACGATGACCTCGGTGTGGACCGCAACCAACCGGCAGGACGCAGATCTGGCGGCGCTGAACCATCGCGGCATCCGCTCCAAGGCGTACCGTCCCGGCCCTTACGCTCCCTCCGAGTTCATGCTGACACAGTTCACCGACTGGTATGCGGGCAAGCTGGCGGCCGCCCTCCCGCCGCCCGCGATGCGGATGGCGGCGGAGTAGTCACGCCGCCGCCTGCTCCCCGAGCGGCATCCAGCCCTGACGCTCGCGCCAGTCCGGCTCCAGGTCCGCGAAGCGCGCGAGGCGGAAGGAGGAGAGGTCCGCGAAGTCGCACTCGCCATCGACCACCAGGTCGCGGATAGCGTGGCCGGTCGCTGGCGAGAGGCCGAAGCCGACGCTGGAGAGCGTCGCAATCACCGCGTTGTCGGGCGCTGTGAGCCGCTCGATCACGGGTCGTCCATCCGGCGTATTCTCGATGATTCCCGCCCAAGAGCGGATGATCTTCGCGTGCGCCGCCTTGGGGAACAGGTCGGCGAGGCGACCGGAGATGTTGCGCATGAGGGGCGTCGCGCTGCGATGCGGCACCGTCATGCCGGCGAGTTCCAGCCACTCGTGCGGTCCGCCCCCGTAGGCGAGGTTGCCGCGCAAGGTCTGGCGACCGTAGAGACCGTTCCCGTCGATGCCGCCCATCGGCATCAGGGGCAGCGGCTCGGTCACGATCATCTCAGCGCGCGCAGCCGCCATCGGCACGTCGACGTCCAGCATGGCGGCGAGCCGGCCCGTCTGCGGCCCGGCTGCGATGACGAGCGCATCGCACGCGATGCGACCACGATCGGTCTCGACCGCCGTCACGCGCCCGCCCGCGGTCGCGAAGCCTTTGACGCTCGTATGCTGGAGGATGCGCCCACCGTGGTCCTGCATCGCCCAGGCGTAGGCCTGGAGCGTGCGGTGCGGGTTCGCGTGCCCGCCGAAATGCCAGAGATAGCCTCCCACGACCGCCTCGCCCGCGAGCGGGACGAGGTCACGCACGCCCGCCGCATCGAGCGTCTCCGCGCGGAACCCCTGTGCGGTCGCGTTCTCGACGGACCGTCCGTAGAGCGCCATCTGCCTCTCGTCGAGCGCGACGCGTACGCGGCCGGGCTGGAACTCCGTCGGGTAGCCCAGCAGCTCGTCCATCTGCGGCCAGAGCCGCTGCTCTTCGGCGAAGAGCGGGCTCGCATGGTGCGAGCAGCCTCCGCCGTTGCGACCCGAGGCCTCCCACCCGACGATGCCCTTGTCGAGCACGAGGACGTCCACCCCCTCGCGCGCCAGCCAGAACGCCGCCGACAGGCCGGTCGCGCCCGCGCCGATCACCACGACGGCCGCGCCGCTGGTCTCCGAATCCTGCGTGGCGGAACTCTGCATGGCGGGCCTCACTCGCTCGCGACCGGGCCGGCCGGATTGCCGGCCGCCACGGTGTAGAGAGGATTCAGATCGCGCGCGAGACGGTACTGCGGCGCGATGCCGAACCAGGTGTCCCACTGCGCCGTCATGTCGGGATGTTCCTGGCGGTCGCCCGCGAGCCGTAGCGGGAGAGGGCGTACCGGCGCGCGGTAGCCCGCGAGCGAGACGTCGGTCAGTTTCTCGCCGCTCCCGAGCGCCAGGAGGCAGGCTACCTGCTCGCGGCAGCGCCGGCCCTGGCACGTCCCCATGCCGGCCCTGGTCAACCGCTTCACCTGGTCGGGGTGGGGCGGACCTGCGCCGAGAAGGGAGTGAAGCGAGCGGTCGTTGCGGCGATCCGGCTTCGCGCCGAGATAGCGCGGCGGGCGGATCTCCAGGATCTCGCGCGCCGTGACCTCCTCGCAGCGGCAGACGTTCGGTTCGCCCCGTGCCTCGACGACG
>CAHJXE010000340.1 GCA_903644085.1 Hyphomicrobiales bacterium | reverse complement strand
GCCGAGATGGCGGATGTGGCCGCCTCTCCCCGCAGGCGGGGAGAGGCGAACTCCCGGCCCGCATCACCTTCTCGTCCAAGTTCGCTTGTCCCGTCTCCGGCTTCACGATTCCCGAGATCGAGCCGCGGCTGTTCTCCTTCAACTCGCCGACGGGCGCCTGCCCGGTCTGCGCGGGCATCGGCCACGAGATGCGGATCGACCCGATGCTCGTCGTGCCGATCCCCGAGCTCTCGCTCAAGCGCGGCGCGATCGCCCCCTGGGCGAAATCCACCTCGCCCTATTACGGGCAGACGCTCGACGCGCTGGCGAAGCATTACGGCTTCTCGACCGCCGCCAAATGGTCGGCGCTGCCGGAGCGCGTGCGGGGGGTGATCCTCTACGGGTCGGGCGACGACGCCATCCGCATGGCCTACAACGATGGGCTGCGCGCCTACGAGGTCACGAAGCCGTTCGAGGGCGTGATCACCAACTTGGAGCGGCGCTACCGAGAGACCGAGAGCGACCTCGCGCGCGAGGAGATCTCGCGCTTCATGTCCGAGACGCCCTGCAAGGCCTGCGGCGGCAAGCGGTTGAAGCCGGAGGCGCTGGCCGTCAAGATCGACGGGCGCGACGTCTCGGAGGTCACGGCGTTCTCGATCAAGGAGGCGGTCGGCTGGGCGACGCGGCTCCCCGAGACGCTGACCCGCCAGCAGAACGAGATCGCGGCGCGCATCCTCAAGGAGATCCGCGAGCGGCTGACCTTCTTGTCCGATGTCGGGCTCGACTACCTGACGCTGGCGCGCGCCTCCGGCACGCTGTCGGGTGGCGAGAGCCAGCGCATCCGCCTCGCGTCGCAGATCGGGTCCGGCCTCACGGGCGTGCTCTACGTGCTGGACGAGCCCTCGATCGGCCTGCATCAGCGCGACAACGAGCGGTTGCTCGGCACGCTGAAGCGCCTGCGCGACCTCGGCAACACGGTGATCGTGGTGGAGCACGACGAAGACGCGATCCGCGAGGCGGATTATGTGGTGGATGTCGGGCCGGGGGCCGGCATCCACGGCGGGCGCATCGTCAGCGAGGGCACGCCCGCACACGTGATGGCGGACCCGAACTCGCTGACCGGCGACTACCTGACCGGCCGCCGCACGGTGCCGATCCCCGCGAAGCGCCGCAAGGTCGACCGCGCCCGTACGCTGAAGCTCGTCGGCGCGCGCGGCAACAACCTGAAGAACGTGACGGCCGAAATCCCGCTCGGCCTCTTCACCTGCGTGACGGGCGTCTCGGGCGGCGGCAAGTCGACCCTCGTCATCGACACGCTGTACCGGGCGGTCGCGCGCCGCCTCAACAACGCGGCCGACCATCCGGCGCCCCACGACCGGGTGGAGGGGCTGGAGCAGCTCGACAAGGTCATCGACATCGACCAATCGCCGATCGGCCGCACGCCGCGCTCCAACCCCGCGACGTATATCGGGGCCTTCACGCCCATCCGCGACTGGTTCGCCGGGCTACCGGAGGCGAAGGCGCGCGGCTACGGGCCGGGCCGGTTCTCGTTCAACGTCAAAGGAGGCCGCTGCGAGGCCTGCGCGGGCGACGGCCTCCTCAAGATCGAGATGCACTTCCTGCCGGACGTCTACGTCACCTGCGACGTGTGCAAGGGCAAGCGCTACGATCGCGAGACGCTGGAGGTCCGCTTCCGCGAGCGCTCGATCTCGGACGTGCTCGACATGACGACCGAGGAGGCGACGGAGCTCTTCAAGGCCGTGCCGTCCATCCGCGAGAAGCTCGCGACCCTGTGCCGGGTCGGGCTCGACTACGTCCATGTCGGCCAGCAGGCGACGACGCTGTCCGGCGGCGAGGCTCAGCGCGTGAAGCTCGCGAAGGAGCTCTCCAAGCGCTCGACCGGCCGCACGCTCTACATCCTGGACGAGCCGACCACCGGGCTGCATTTCCACGACGTCGCGAACCTGATGGAACTGCTGCACGAACTCGTCGCCCAGGGGAACACGGTGGTGGTGATCGAGCACAACCTGGAGGTTATCAAGACGGCCGACTGGGTGATCGACATGGGGCCGGAGGGCGGCGACGGCGGCGGAGAGATCGTCGCCCAGGGCACCCCCGAGGACATCGCGGCGAGCGAGGCGAGCCACACGGGCCGCTTCCTGCGCGAGGTCCTGAAGCGCAGGCCGCTGGTGCGGGAGGCCGAACCGGTAAAGGCGAAGAAGGGGCGGGCGGTCGTCAAGCCGAGGCAGCAGGCAGCGGAGTAGTGAATGGGACGCTCGATCTGGTTCGCGCGTGCGTCAAGCGTGGCGAGGTTCGCGTGTCGCGTCACGGCGCGGCGGAGCTTAGGTCGGACGGGATTGAGCTCGCTGCGGTTCTCGACAGTACGGTGACAAGCGTCGAGGACTATCCGAGCGCGTTCAAGGGTCCGACTATCCTCGCTCTCCACGTTCTCGACGACGGAACGCCCCATCCATGTGGTATGGGGTTTTGCGGTAGGAAGAACGACACCCGCCGTTCTGGTAACGGCGTATCGGCCGGACCCGCAGCGCTGGTCCGTCGATTTCACGACGAGGAGGGCCCGGTGATGCGTCGCATGTCGACCGAGCTGATCCGCGAGGGACGTTACGTGGCGGAAGTCGCGATCGAACTCGCGTACAACGACGAGAGCTGGTCGCCGACGATGTCTCTCGACGATGCCAAGAAGCTCGAGCGTGTCACATTGGCGCTTCGTTGCGGTGACATTGATGGAGCCGCCAAGGATGCGGACGTCTTCGAGCTCTTGCCGCTCGCCGTCTGACTCGCGACCGAACGGCTCGCCGCGCTACGTCCCGCTCACCACACCACCTCGACACCCATCGCGGCGACCGCCGGGTCGACCGTCACCACCGGCGCGGCCTCGATCTCGGCGGCCAGCACGCGGTCGAACGGGTCCTTGTGCGGCGAGGGCAGAAGGCCGGCGCGCCGGGCGTGGCCGAGCGTGATCGGAAGCGGCGTCAGCCGCCTAATCGATACGGCGGAGTCGAGGTCAGCCAGGATCAGGTCAGCGCCGGGCCTTTTGCCGATCCGGAACTTGGTCGCCAGTTCCCACGGGACGACCGAGCTGATCAGAAGCTCGCTGTCGTCCGCCTCCATCAGGAAGCGAGAACGACGAGACAGCCTTCGATCGCCCGTCGCTCACCAGGCATACGAATGCGTGTCGAGGAGGAGCCTCAATTCATGGGGTCCGAGCCGTGGCCTTCCCAAAGTCGCAACTCATCATCGGGTAGCGGGTCGAAGAAGAAGGAGTTGGGGAGGGCGGGGATGCTCTTTAACCGGCCCGGCCTGCGCGGCTCCGATCGCGCTGTCGTCGCCACGAGCCGCACCACAGGGTCACGGGCGCGCGCGATGACGA
>CAHJXE010000339.1 GCA_903644085.1 Hyphomicrobiales bacterium | reverse complement strand
GCCGTGCGCGAGGATGCTCGCCGCAAGCTCGGCGATCCCCTCGTCGCGACCCGCGCGCCGGACGTTCGCGACGCCCTCGGGCGCGTCCGGGTCGTGCCCGAACCTAAGACTCGAAATCGCTACCATGTTCATCGTCTCGGCTTCCGTTCTGATGATATCGACGCCTTGATCCTGAACGGCATGATCAGGATTTCGCGGGCGGCGTCGTTGACCCGCGGAATTTAGATAAAGATCCTCACAGCGGTATCTGCTCGTCGATCTCGTCTGCGCCGTACGGCACGCCGACGGCCCAGTGACCTGGCGGGACTTCCCCGTGTCGCGGCGACGTCGGCTTCACGTGTCGGCTCTCGTCTGCGAGAAGCGCGCGGGCCGTCGCGAGACGCTCGGCGTCGGGCGAGATCGGCGGCACGGGTGCGGGCGGGCTCGCCGGTTTCGGGCTCGGCGGCGTCTTGAGAGACGGCCGCACGCGCGGGCTAACCGCCGTCGACACCGAGACCGTCGGCAGGGGCGTTACGGGTAGCGCTGGCACGACCGGCTGGTCGGGCTCGTCGCACCGCGAAATGACCGACGCGAACGCCTGGTCGGCGACCGTCCCGTCGGTTTGCCACCCGAGGCAATGCTCGATCCGCGCGAGGGCATAGCGAGAAGCCGCCGCGAGGACGTCGTCCACCTCGGCACGCGCACGGACGAGGGCGTCGTGACCCGGGCCACCGGCCGCCTCGGAGGCGGCGAGCGCACGCGTGAGCGCCGCGTAAGCCGCCGCGACGCGGTCGCGGGTCTCGCGGGCCGTGCTCACGCCGCCACCCTGACGACGCGGTACCGCGGCTCGATCTCTTCGAGACCGACGGCAGCCGCGAGCGCGGGACCGAGCGTACGGCGGCGCGTCAGCGCACTCGACACGTACGACGGCGAGAGGCCGACACGCCGTCCGAACGCCGACTGACCGCCCGCTTCGTCGACGAACCCGCGCAGGACGGTCAACGCGTCGTCGAGCGATAACGTGTGTGTGCTAGTATCCGTCGGCACCGATCTGCTCCTGAAACTCGAATCCAAGAATGATCAGCTCTGTTACGTCATAGCGCAAGACCCAAAATGAGGCGGAGCAACGAAATCGATGGTTAACGTGTCGTCTCAGGTACCCAAACCGCCTGGAAGCTCTCTGGGCGAAAAACGTATGACAATGTCAGACATTTATTTGCTCCTAGCGTTGCTGAGGCACGTAGACGATCTAGTCTACGCTATGCCTACCTAAAGCCGTTTCGATGTGGACATATTTGGAAAGCGTAATGGATACAGTAACTTACAAAAGTCCACCGACGGGTTCGGGTTGGTTTGGGAATGTCTCGGAGAGCGGACGACCGCGCGAGGTCGGCGCATGCTTTGGAGTGCCGCGACGACCGAGGCCTTCTCGGCGACATGGCGAAGGGACCAGTTCGAGCTACGAGGGCTCGGGGTCGGCATGGACGTTTACCGTCAGGGGAGATGCCTGTCGACGCGGCCGAGACGTTCGCTCGGATCGAGGCGGAGACGCGGGAGTGGGTCGACGGAGCCGCCGCACGCGCGCGCGCGTACGAGGACTGGATCGCACGTACCGAGGCGGAAGCTTCGGCACGATCCCGACGCCTCACGGGTGCTCATGAGGCGATCCGGGAACTCGTCGAGCATCGGCCCTGGTCGATCCACCCGAACTTACTCGCCGAGGCCCGTGGTCTTGCGAGACTCGACCGTCTCGATGGTCGTCAGGAAAGGGCGGCGGAGATCGTCGACCGGTCGAACGACACGGTCGCACGTGCGGAAGCACGCATCCGCGAGATCGATCCCGAAGACCCGCTGCTCGCTCGGGCGGCCGATCCGACCGTTCGCCAGCTGGCACTCGACGCCGTCCGCTCGATAACGGAACTCGACGCCGACCGCGCGTCTAAGCGGAACGGCATCGGGTGGTCTCAGACGACGTCCGTCGTCGGCCACGTGCTCTCAAGAAAACCCGAGCTATCGGTCGACGAGACCGTGGCCGCCGTCCGTATTCTCGGCATGCACCGAGGTCAGGTGAGAGAAGATCATCGAGCCGTCCTGTTCGGCTGATTGTGCCTTTCCAAGGCTCGCGTCACGCTACGCACGTAGCCGACAGGAGATCCCCGTGCGTACATTGAGAGCGATCGGCGCGGCCATTGCCGCCGCCCTCGCGGCCCTGCCGCGACTGGTCTGGACCGTCGTCGTCGAAGGCGGCCGGTCCGTGCTCCGTCTCGTCAGCCGGCGACCCGACCCGATGCCGCCATCCGCGGCGGACACCGCGGACGAGCTCGCCGATCACCTCGCGGACGTGCGTCGCGAGCACGAAAGCGCGACGCGACACATCGTTGGCAAGACGGTGATCAAATACGCGTCGGCGCGCCTCGCGGGTGTGGCAGGACCCGACATCGTGAGCCTGCCGTTTGCCACCCGCACATGGCTCAAGAGCCTGCAGGACCAGGACTTCCGCATCATCGTCCGCCACGCCGCGCCACACATCGAGCGGCACCTCGCCGCGCGGGTGCCGGCGGAGCAGATCCCGGTACTCTTGACGATCCACGGCACGCGCCGGCCCGCGATCACCGACGACACACCGGCGTCGACGGGGCGGAGGTCGGGAGTGCGTCCGCGGCCGCAAGTCGATCCGGCGGCGGCGCGGATACTCGACGAGCTCCTAGTCGAGGGCGTCTAAGCCCGCCCCGTCGCGATCAGCAAACCGCGAACAGCCTTCTCGGCCCGAGCCTCCGCCGACGCGGCCCGTCGGCGGAGGCTCTCGTTTTCGGCCCTGAGCAACGCGATCTCACGGGCGAGACGCGCCATCGCATTCTGCTCGCGGACGGCCTCCCGGCGCTCGACCTCGGCCATGCGGCGCATCTCGATCCGGTCGGCCGCCATGCTGCCGAAGGCGCCGGCAAAACTCGTCAGGGTCATTCCCGGGGTGGCCGTGGACATCGCGTGCTCTCCGTCTCGACGCCGACATGAATCGATCGGCGGCCCCCGATCAAGCGGGGTCTCGGATGACGGTTACGGATCCCGGCCGTCGAGCCCAGGGATTCGATGCATCGTCCCCATGTCTCCGACCCTACCCCGACACTCCCCCGTTACTTGGTGGGTATGTAACGCGGATAAGACGGTGCACGTGCCGCTCAGGGAACGGGTAGGACTTCCCATCGAGCGAGTTCAGGCGACCCAAGCACGTTCGACATCGCGCCTTCGAGCTTCGAGATCCGGACTTTGTAGTCGGCGACGATGTCGCTGATGAACTTGGCTTCGGTCGTGTCGAACGTGTCGCCGCCGCCGGGCGTCCAGGGGTATACCGCGGCAGGCAGGCCGATGCCCAGACGCCGATGCCCAGACGCCGATGC
>CAHJXE010000338.1 GCA_903644085.1 Hyphomicrobiales bacterium | reverse complement strand
GCTCGCCCCGACGGCGGTGCGCGCGCCCCCGACGCGGTGCCCGACGGACTTGCCGTAACCCTCGATCGTGCCCGGCCGGTACTCGAGCGAGGCCTCGCCCGTGATCAGCGCGCGGCGCTGGTCGGTGTAGGCGTCCGACAGGAGGACGTCCGCCGGCACGGGGGCGAAATCCGGGTCGGCGTAGAACGTGTCGCGATCCGCGAAGGCGAGCTTGGCGGCCTCGACCACGAGGTGGATGACGTCCGGTCCCGCCGGGTCGAGCCCGTCGAGGTCGAACCCTTTCAGGAGCGCGAGCTGCTGGAGCGCCGCCGGTCCCTGCGACCAGTACCCGGCCTTCAGCACGCGGTAGCGCCCGTAATCGGCGCCGACCGGGACCTCGACGGTCGCCGACCAGCGCGCCATGTCGTCGGCCGTGAGCACGCCGCGATGCGGCCGGCCCGACGTGTCCATCACGTCCTCGCTGCGGCAGAAGCGATCGATCGCGTCCGCCACGAAGCCCCGCGACCACGCGGCCCGCGCGCGCTCGATCTCCCGGTCCCGCCCCCCCTCCCCGCTTTCCGCCTCGGCGAGGATGCGCGTGTAGGTCTCCGCCAGCTCGGGGTTGCGGAAGAGGTCGCCGGGCTTCGGCACCTCGCCGCCCGGCAGGTAGAGCGCGGCGGAGCTCGGCCAGTGCTCGCGGAACATCGCCTCCACGGTGCGGATCGTCGCCGGGATGCGCTCGATGAGCGGGTAGCCGTCCCGGGCATACCCGATCGCGGGCTCGATGACGTCGCGCAGCCGCCATGTCCCGTAATCGCGCAAGAGCAGCATCCAGGATTCGAACGCGCCCGGCACGGTGGCGGCGAGGAGCCCGGTGCCCGGCACCATGTCGAGGCCGAGCGCGGTGTAGTGCGCGATCGTGGCGGCAGCGGGCGCGGGGCCCTGGCCGCAGATCACCTCCTGCCGGCCTGTCGTCGCGCAGTGCAGGATCACCGGCACGTCGCCCGCCGGCCCGTTCAGGTGCGGCTCGACGACCTGCAGCGTGAAGGCGGTCGCGACCGCGGCGTCGAACGCGTTGCCGCCGCGCTCCAAGACGCCCATCCCGACCGCGGTCGCGATCCAGTGCGTCGAGGCCACGACCCCGAAGGTGCCGTCGATCTCGGGGCGGGTGGTGAAGCGGCTCGGGTCGATGTTGCTCATGCGTGATCCGTACGACGGGGGGCGGCGACGCCGGACACGCTCGACGTCATCCCCGGCCGGAGCGACGCGAAGCGGAGCGGGCCGCGCTCGCGACGTTGAGCCTGGCTCGGGGAACCCTCTCCCCGAGGGGGAGAGGTGCCCTGCGCTCGGCACTCGTATGCGATAGCCCTGGATGGCGTTTCCCGGTCGCTATGCGGCCGGCGGGGACGACAGCACCGCGCGACCGGTGCCAGGACGAGGTCCAGCCTTCCCAAACCGCCGCTCACGGTTCTTCGAGGATGTCGCGCACGCGCGTGACCAGCGTGTCGACGGAGAAGGGCTTCGTGATCATCGCCATGCCGGGATCGAGGAAGCCTGACGCGCTGACCGCGCTCTCCGCGTAGCCGGTGATGAACAGCACCTTGAGGTCGGGCCGGCCGAGGCGCGCCTGGTCGGCGAGCTGGCGCCCGTTGAGGCCGGGCAGCCCGACATCGGTCACCAGGAGCGCGACGGTCTCGCCCCCTTCGAGGATGCGAAGCCCGGCCGGCCCGTCATGGGCCTGGAGCACGCGGTAGCCCTGGTCGCCGAGGACGTCCACGATGAGCTCGCGCACGATCCCCTCGTCCTCGACCACCAGGACGGTCTCGCCGCTGCCGCCCCCGCTCTCCGCGGCCGAGGCGGCGGCGATTTCGGCCGCGACGCCACCGTCGTGGCGAGGCAGGTAGATGGAGATCGCGGTGCCGCGACCGAGCTCGCTCTCGATGACGGCGTGACCTTCGGACTGGCGCGCGAAGCCGTAGATCATCGACAGGCCGAGCCCCGTCCCTTGCCCCAGCGGCTTCGTGGTGAAGAAGGGCTCGAAGGCCCGCGCGGTCACGTCGGGCGGCATGCCGGTGCCGGTATCCGTCACGCGCACGCACACGTAGGGCCCGCAGGCGAGCCCCGGCTGGCTCGACGCCACGTCGGGGCCGAGCGTCGTGTTGAAGGTCTCGATCGTCAGCGTGCCGCCGTCCGGCATGGCGTCGCGCGCGTTGATCGCGAGGTTCAGGATCGCGTTCTCGAGCTGGTTCGGGTCGCAGAGCGTGGCCCAGAGATCCTCATCCGTCACGAGCCGGAGGTCGATCGCCTCGCTGATTGAGCGGCGCAGCAGGTCCGCCATCCCGGCGATGAGCGCGTTGGCGTCGGTGGGCCTGGGGTCGAGCGGCTGGCGGCGCGCGAAGGCGAGGAGGCGATGCGTCAGCGCGGCCGCGCGGTTCGCGGACGCCATCGCCATCTCGACGTAGCGGTGCAGGTTGTCGGTGCGCCCCTTCGCCATCCGGCTCTGCATGAGGTCGAGCGATCCCACGATCCCGGTCAGCAGGTTGTTGAAGTCGTGCGCGATGCCCCCCGTGAGCTGGCCCACCGCCTCCATCTTCTGGGACTGCCTCAGGCTATCCTCGATGCGCTCCCGCTCGGCCGCCTCGGCCTTGAGGCGCGCGTTCGCGGCCGCGAGCTCCCCGGTGCGGGCGACCACCTGCGCCTCGAGGTCGAGACCGGCCTGCCGGAGTTGGACCGCCTGCGCGTCGAGCTCGGCGTGGAGCGCCACGACGCCCCGGTTCGTCTCGCCGAGCTCCCGGTTGAGGCGCTGCGCCTCCTCCTCGCGCTCGGCGAGTTCCGCGAGGCTGCGCAGCAGCTCGCGGTTCTGCTCGCGGAGCGCCACGTGGGGGTCATCGGGCTCGGCCTCGCCGACCTGCGCCAGGAGGGACGCGACCTTCGGGCCCGAGAACGGCTCGCGCCCGGCGGGCAGCCGCTTCGCCAGCGTCGCGACGGTGCCGCGGCCGGGCTCGGACTCGATCTCGAACCGGTCCATGAGGCGGCGCGCGCCCGTGATGCCGAGGCCGAGTCCGGTCGGCGAGCGGTATCGCCCGTCGAGGACCGACGCGAGATGGGGGATGCCCGGACCCCGGTCCGAGATGCGCACCACGAGCGACTGCCGGCCGCCGCCCTCGTCCTCGACGCCGTACTCCGCCTTGCCGCCACCCGCGTACCCGAAGGCATTCCGGGCGATCTCGGACACGGCCGTCGCGACCCGCGTCTGGTCCTGCGTGCCGAAGCCGAGATGCTCGGCCACGCGCCGCGCCCTCTGGCGGGCCGCCACGACGTCGTCCTCGCGGTCGATCGCCAGGGTGACGAGCGGCCACTTCACGGGGCGAGCCCGCGCGTCACGGGGCGAGCCCGTGCGCGACCAG
>CAHJXE010000337.1 GCA_903644085.1 Hyphomicrobiales bacterium | reverse complement strand
ACCGCCTCGCCACAAACTACCTCGCCGCCGTCTGCCTCGCCGCAACCGTCAGCTACTGGTTATGAGTCCGGACCCTAAGGCGACGCGATGCGTTCGCGGGATCAACGGCTCGATCGCCAGCGTGTACGTGTGCGCGGCCGCCGAGAGCATCGTGCGGTGAGCGGCCGACGATGACGAGCGTGAGCCGGGGTTCCTCCGCCAGGAGCGTTTCGACCCAGCCGCGAACGTGCCGTGACCGCCATGATCGGAACGGTCAGACGACGCCCGGCAGGATCTCCGCTCATCGGCGCCGCCGAGGCGATAGCGGGCGCGGCGGTCGTGCCGGAGGACGGACCGCACCCCATCCCGAACATAGCGCGCAATGCCCGTCGTAGACGATGACGGGCCTGTCGTCCGGGAACGGCTGCACCAGCGGATCGGACCAGTTGCTGTAAGGCTCGCATGTCGGGGCCATGGATCCTGAAAGGCCACGCCGGCCTTGACCAGTCAACCGCGTTGGAGGCGGTCTGCCTCTCGCGCTTGGTCGACACTCGACACAGGTGGTTCGATCACGTGATACGCCCTTGGTCGGGCTTGATTTTTGACAGGCTGCACTTTTGAAGGAGCGCAACGGCGTCGCACGCCAAGCTTCTCCTGGGAACGCGCCATGCACGGCACCATGACGTCCTACACGCCGGCTGTCCGGCAGCCCTGGTATCGGGTCCTGTACATCCAGGTCCTTGTGGCGATCGTGCTCGGCATCGTGGTCGGCTATCTCTTCCCGGCGAAGGAGCACCCGGACCTGATCGGCACGCTGAAGCTGCTCGGCGACGCCTTCGTCAACCTGATCAAGATGATGATCGCCCCGGCGATCTTCTGCACGGTCGTGCACGGCATCGCGTCCATGTCGGACATGAAGCGGGTCGGGCGGGTCGGCCTCAAGGCGCTCATCTATTTCGAGATCGTGTCCACGGCCGCGCTCCTCATCGGGATCGCGGTGGCCGAGATCGTGAAGCCGGGCGCCGGGTTCAACATCAACCCGGCGACGCTCGACCCGAAGGCGGTCGCGTCCTACGTGTCGCGCGCCCAGGCGGACTCGGTCATGGCGCACCTGATGGCGCTGATCCCGAGCACCTTCTTCAACGCGTTCTCGGGCGGCGACCTCCTCCAGGTTCTCGTCATCGCGATCCTGACCGGCGTCGCGGTCGCCAATCTCGGGCCGATGGGGGCGAGTGTCGCGCACGCGATCGATCTCGCGGGCAAGGTGTTCTTCCGCATCATCGGCATCATCGTGAAGGTGGCGCCGATCGGCGCGTTCGGCGCGATGGCCTTCACCATCGGCCAGTACGGCCTCGACGCCCTGAAGCCGCTCGCCTTCCTGATCGGCACCTTCTACGCGACCGCGATCCTGTTCGTGCTCGTCGTGCTCGGCGCCATCTGCCGGCTGAACGGGTTCTCGATCTTCCGCTTCACCGCCTACATCAAGGACGAGCTCCTGATCGTGCTCGGCACCTCGTCCTCCGAGACGGTGCTGCCGCAGATGATGCTCAAGATGGAGCGCGCCGGCGCATCGAAGCCCGTCGTCGGGCTCGTGATCCCGACCGGCTACTCCTTCAACCTCGACGGCACCAACATCTACATGACGCTGGCGACCCTGTTCCTCGCGCAGGCGGTCGGGGCCGACCTCTCCGTCGGGCAGTACGCGACGATTATCCTGGTCGCGATGCTGACCTCGAAGGGCGCGTCGGGCGTCACGGGCGCGGGCTTCATCACGCTGGCCGCGACGCTCGCCGCGATCCCGAACTCGCCGGTGCCGGTCGCCGCGATGGCGCTCATCCTCGGCATCGACAAATTCATGAGCGAGTGCCGCGCGCTGACGAACCTCGTGGGCAACGGCGTCGCGACCATCGTGGTGGCGAACTGGGAAGGCGAACTCGACCGCACCAAGCTCGCGGCCGCGATGGCGCATCCCGCGACGGTCGGCGACCTCGTCGAGGGCCAACCGTTGGAAGAGGCGATCTGAGCCACACCCCGTCCCCGCGATGATCCGCGTCGGGATCGGCGGCTGGACCTTCGCGCCCTGGCGCGGCCCGTTCTACCCGAAGGGGCTGCCGCATGCGGGCGAGCTCGCGCATGCGAGCCGCCATGTCACGGCGATCGAGATCAACGGCACGTTCTACCGGACGCAATCGCCCGCGAGCTACGCGAAATGGGCGCAGGAGACGCCGGACGGTTTCGTGTTCTCGCTGAAGGGGCACCGCTCGGTCACGAACCGGAAGGTGCTGGCGGAGGCGGCCGAGTCGATCGGCTTCTTCCTGAACAGCGGCATCACGGAGCTCGGCGACAAGCTGGGACCTATCCTGTGGCAGTTGGCGCCGCTGAAGCGGTTCGACGCGGCCGATATCGACGCCTTCCTGGGGCTGTTGCCGCCCGAACAGGCCGGTCGCCCGCTCCGCCACGTGCTCGAGGTGCGCCACCCGAGCTTCCTCGTGCCGGAGTTTGCCGAAATCGTGCGGCGGCGCGACGTGGCGGTCGTCTACGCGGACAGCGACGATTACGCCTCGCTCGCCGATCCGTCCGGCGAGTTCGTCTATGCCCGGCTGCAACGCTCGAGCGCCGAGCACGCGGCGGGCTACGCGGAGGCCGCCCTCGATGAATGGGCTCGGCGCGCGAACGTTTGGGCGGCGGGCGGTGTGCCGGCCGACCTGCCGCGGATCGAGGCGGCACCGCCCAAGGCCAAGGCCGGCAAGCCGCGTGACGTGTTCGTGTTCTTCATCGCGGGCGAGAAGGTCCGTAATCCGGCGGCCGCGCAGGCGCTGATCGGGCGGCTCTAGGCGGCCGTCGGCCGCGCGTGCGGCGCGAGGCCCAGCGGGATGCGGCCCTCGTGGACCGCGTGGCAGGCGACCCCCTGCGCGAGAGCCGGCACCTCGGTTCGGCAACGATCGTACACGTAGGGGCAGCGCGGGTTGAAGGTGCAGCCGGATGGCGGGTCGATCGGGTTCGGCACCTCGCCCTGCACGGGTTCGCGCCGGGATCCCAGATGCGCGAGGTCCGGCACGGCATCGAGCAGCATGCGGGTGTAGGGGTGCTTCGGGGCCGTGAAGAGCTCGCGCCCGTCGCCGATCTCCACGATGCGGCCGAGATACATGACGCCGATCCGGGTCGCCATGTGCCGCACCACCGCGAGGTTGTGCGAGATGAACAGGTAGGTCAGCCCGAGCCGGTCCTGCAGGTCACGCATCAAGTTGAGGATCTGCGCCTGGACCGAGACGTCGAGCGCGGAGGTCGGCTCGTCGCACACGATGAAGTCCGCGTCCGACGCCAACGCCCGGGCGATCGCGACACGCTGGCGCTGGCCACCCGAGAACTCGTGCGGGAACTTCGCGGCGTCGGCCGGGTGCAGCCCCACGAAGCCGAGCAGC
>CAHJXE010000336.1 GCA_903644085.1 Hyphomicrobiales bacterium | reverse complement strand
CCTCATGGTCCCGGCCCCCGTGGCGCAGCGAGAGGCGCTGCGCGAAGCCGTGCCGCGTCACCTCGCCGAGCGCGAGGTCCCGGCCGGTGCGCCCGACCGTGATCGTCGCGAGGTCGCGCGCGTTCGCGGCCGCGTAGACGTCCGGCGCCTGCGCGCTATCGGCGTTCACCACCGCGGTGCCGTCCTCCGGCAGCAGCTCTTCGAAGAGGCGCAGCTTCGCCGCGAGATACGCCTCCACGTTCGGATGATAGTCGAGATGGTCGTGGCCGAGATTGGTGAAGGCCGCGGCCTTGAGCCGGACGCCGTCGAGGCGGCGCTGCTCGATCCCGTGCGAGGAGGCCTCCATGGCGAGGTCGGTGACGCCCTCATGGGCGAGCCGGTCGAGCGAGCGGTGGAGCGAGATCGGGTCCGGCGTCGTCAGCGAACCGTAGGCGGTCCCGGCGGCGGTCGTGATACCGAGCGTGCCGAGGCTGGCGCTCTGCCGCCCGAGATGCCCCAGGAGCTGGCGGGTGAAATCCGCCACCGAGCTCTTCCCGCTGGTTCCGGTGACGGCCACGATCGTGTCCGGTTGGCCCGGATGCAGGCGCGCCGCCGCGAGAGCGAGCGCGCGACGCGCATCCGGCACCCGGACGTAAGCGATCTCGTCCGACAGGCCCGGCGGACGCGGAGCTTCGGCCACGATCGCGGCCGCACCGCGGCCCACGGCGTCCGCCAGGAACGCGAACCCGTCCGCCTTGGTGCCCGCGAGCGCCACGAAGACGGAGCCCGGTTCGGCTTGGCGGCTATCCGCCGTGAGACCCGTGACGGGCATCGCGCCGGCGGGGCCGGCTGCCTCGGGCAGGAGATCCGCGAGGATCATGTCGTGCTCCCCTCTTCCCCCCGCGTCCGGCCCTGGCCGGCACGGGGAGACGTCCGGTCGCATGTCAATGCGACCGGATGAGGGGCGCTGGATACTGGACGCCGCTCGCGAGCCGGTGCCCCTCACCCGGTCGGCTGACGCCGCCTCGACCTCTCCCCGCTTCACGGGGAGAGGCGATGACCCCGTCGCGCTCGGCGCACTCACCGGATGCCCCACGCGTTCACCTTCGCCATCTGCGGGAAGGGGTTCACGGGTGGGTCGAAGCGCGGCGCGATGGGCAGCATCGGGGCGATCCGTTCGACCATCCGGCCGGTCGTCTCGCCCGCGTTCCAGGCGGCGGTCGCGAAGCCGTAGGTCTCCTTGGTGGGCTGCGGTTCGTCGTAGACGGTCACGAACAGGTATTGCGGCTTGTCCATCGGCAGGGCCGCCATGAAGGTCGTGAACAGGCGGCTGTGGTCGTAATGGCCGTGGACGACCTTCTCGGCCGTGCCCGTCTTGCCGCCCACGAAGTAGCCCGGCACCGCGGCCTTGGAGGCCGAGCCCTTGGTGGCGTTGAGGCGCATGATGAAGCGCATCGCCTCCGAGGTCTCGGGCTTGATCACGCGCGGCGCGTTGCGCAGCGCCTCCGCCTCCGTGCGCTTCAGGAAGGTCGGGTTGATCAGGTAGCCGCCGTTGATGAGCGCGCCCACCGCCGCCGCGGCCTGCATGGGCGCGACCGCGATCCCGTGGCCGAACGCGATCGTGATCGTGTTGAGCTCGCCCCAGTGCGCCGGCACGATCGGCATCGCGCTCTCGGGCATCTCGGTACGCATGCGGTCGAGCTGGCCCATCTTCTTGAGGAAGGCCTTGTGGCCCTCGACGCCGACGAGCAGCGCCTCCTTGGCGGAGCCGACGTTCGAGGAATGGATGAACACCTCCGGCACCGTCAGCATGCGGTGCGTCGAGTGGTATTCGTGAATGGTGAAGCGGCCGAACTGGAGGTTGGTGCGCGCGTCGAACAACGTGTTCACGGAGGCCTTGCCCGAATCCATCACCATCGCGGTCGTCAGCGCCTTGAAGGTCGAGCCCATCTCGTAGACGCCGACGATCATGCGGTTGATGCGGTCCTTGTCGAGCGCGTCGACCGGGTTGTTCGGGTCGTAATCCGGCAGGGACACGAGCGAGACGACCTCGCCCGTCGTCACGTCGATCAGCATGGAGGCGGCGGATTTGGCGCGGAAATGCTCCATGCCCTTCACCAGCTCGTCGCGCATGGCGTGCTGGACGCGCAGGTCGACCGAGAGCTGGACGGGCTTCAGGTCGGCCGAGTCGTGCGCGAGGCCGAACCCGGTCAGGTCCTGGAGCCCCTGGGTGTCGATGTACTTCTCCATCCCGGCGATGCCGACGTTGTCGATGTTTGCGAAGCCGAGCACGTGGGCCGCCGCGACGCCGTTCGGGTAGACGCGCTTCGATTCGGGCACGAACCCGACACCCGGGATGCCGAGCCGCTGCACCTCGGCCTGCTGCTTGGGCGTCGCCTCGCGCTTCACCCACACGAAGCCGCGCTTCTTGTTGAACTTGGTGCGGAGCTCGCGCGCGTCGAGTTCCGGCAGGACGGCGGTCAGGAGCTCCACCGCCTCGTCCTTGTCGATGAGGTTGCGCGGCTCGGCGAAGATCGAGACCGTCTTCACGTCGGTCGCCAGGACCTCGCCGTTCCGATCGATGATGTCGGGCCGGGCCGCGACGGACGCGGCCGTGAAGCGCCGGATGCCCTCGGGCTCGGCCGGCGCGACCGCCAGGAACACGAGGCGCCCCCCGATCGTGCCGAACAGGGCGACGAAAGCCAGCATGACCCAGCCGACGCGACCGCCGCTCTTGTCGAGCCGCAGCCGGAACATGTCGCGCACGACGAGCCCGACGCGCCGCATGCCGCGCGGGCGCGGCGTCGCCGAGACCTGGATGGGTCCCGTATCGGGCTCGAGATCGTCCCGGTCGTCGGGCGTGGGGTTCATGGTCATCTCGCGGGCGTCCGCGTCGCGGCGGGCGTATGGGCGTCACCAAGGCGCTCGATGCTCCGCTTGTCCTTGGGAGTGGCGGTCGGCTCGCCCATCAGCGTCTCGAGCTTGCGGCCGATCTCGTCGGCCTTGGGCGGGCGCACCGGCAGGTCTGACAGGCGGGCGAGCTGGTTCACGGTCAGCGGCACCATGTCGAGATGCTGGTCGACCATCACCTGCAGCCGCTCCGGGCGCGTGAGCAGGACCCACTCGGCCTTGGCGACCGCGATGGCGTCGCGCTCCTTGTGGAGGCGGGCGCGGATCTTCGCGATCTCCTCCGCGTAGTACAGCGTATCGTACTTGATGCCGTACGCGTAGGCGGCGGACGCGATCAGCATCGAGATCGCGACCGCGTGCAGCAGACGCATCATCGGGGCGGCTCCCGGGTCGCCGCCGCGCCCTCGCGGGCGGTCACGCCATCCGGGATGGGAGCGTCGGTGCGCTCGATGACGCGCAGCTTGGCGGAGCGGGCGCGGGGGTTCGCGGCGGTCTCCGCCTCGCCCGGCGCGATCGGG
>CAHJXE010000335.1 GCA_903644085.1 Hyphomicrobiales bacterium | reverse complement strand
GGCGAAGCGGCAGGTGATGGGAGCGCCGCTTCCGGATAGGCATAGGCCTCGTCGCACGCTCTCCCGCCGGGAGGCCTTCTGCGCCCCGGTCCGATCATAAGCGGTCTGCCCTCGAGTCTTGCGTGATCGCGCGGCTCGGATCATTCTTCGAAGACGCTATGGCGGGAGGCGCGATTGAGTGAGAGCGAGGTGGAGACGATGCGTGGCGGCGCCAGGGTGATTTCCTTCCCGTCCGCCGCGCCGAAGCCCCAGGTCTCCTTCGATCGTCAGGAACTCGGCACCATCCTCGGCCTCTACGGGCGGATGGTGGCCGAAGGCGAGTGGCGCGATTACGCGATCGATTTCGGACGGGAATCCGCGACCTTCTCGGTCTTCCGCCGCAGCTCGGAGATGCCGCTTTATCGCGTCGTCAAGACGCCGGCCTTGGTGCGCAAGCAGGGTGCCTACTCGGTGGTGGCGGCCTCCGGCATGGTGCTGAAACGTGGGCCGGACCTCGCCCGCGTGCTGCAGGTCCTCGAGAAGCCGCTCAGCGTCGTGCCGAACTGACGGGACGCGTCACCGACACGTCCATACAAAAAGAGCCCCGGCTTTCGCCGAGGCCCCGATCCCGACCGTGTCGGTCGGATCAGTTATTGCGGTTGCCCATCAGGGACAGCAGGAACTGGAACATGTTGATGAAGTCAAGATAGAGCGTCAGCGCACCAAAGACCGAGGCCTTCGCGGCCGTCTCGCCGTCGTAGTTCCCGTAGACGTACATCTCCTTCAGCTTCTGCGTGTCGTAGGCCGTGAGGCCGGCGAAGAGCAGGACGCCGATGGCCGAGATCGCGAATTGCAACGCGCTGGAGGCCAGGAAGATGTTGACGAGCGAGGCGATGACGAGGCCGATCACGCCCATCATCAGGAACGAGCCGATGCCCGACAGGCTACGCTGCGTCGTGTAGCCGTAGAGACTGAGTCCGCCGAAAGCCGCCGCCGTCACGAAGAAGGTTTGTGTGACGGACGCGCCCGTGTAGCGAAGCAGCAGCGTCGAGAGCGAGGCGCCCATCACGGCCGCGAAGGCCATGAAGGTGCCGCGCGCGGAGGCGGCCGACATCGTGTTCATCCGCATGGAGAACAGGAAGATGAAAGCGAGCGGCGCGAGCGCCACCACCCACATCAGCGGCGAGCCGTAGAGCGTTTTGCCGAAATTAGTCAGGTACTGGCCGCCCATGCGGGCCGCCGCCTGCGCGGGGTCCGAGGTGACGGCGAGCTTATTGACGCCGAGCGCGACCATCGCGGAGATCGCGAGGCCGAGAATCATGTTGTTGTACACACCAAGCATGAAGGTGCGCAGACCCTGATCGACCTGGGCCGTCGACCGGGCTGCGCCCGCGCCGGCGCCGAGGCCGTACTGGTTCTGTCCGAAGGGTGCCATGGGAGTCGTCCTCTGGAGGGCTCTCACGTGATTGTTCTCATGGAGGGTTCACGCTCCCTCCTGGCGCCGGACATCCGGCGTTACGCACAATATGGATTGATCCTGCGAAACCCACAAGGGCGTGACGCATCTGACACGCAATCGGACGGGATGCGCGCCCGCGAAGGTCACGGCGTGGTTTACGGATCGCGCAGGTAGGGCGCGGGTTTCTGGCCGAGGATGCGCCACGTCCCGGCGAGGCCGAGCCCGACCGACACGACGACCGCGACCGCCGCGGAGGCCAGCGCCCCGCCGAGGGCGGGCGTGAAGCTCAAGCCCATCACGCGCGAGATCACGAGGGCAGCGGCCGCCGTGCCGGCCACGAGCCCGAAGATCGCGGTCGCGAGCCCCAGCGCGCCGTACTCGACGAGGTATGCGCCGATGAGCTTCGCCCGCGTGGCGCCCAGCGTCTTCAGCACCACGGCGTCGTAGAGCCGAGCCCGGTGCCCGGCCGCGAGCGCGCCCGCCAGCACGAGGAGGCTCGAGACGAGCGCGACGGAGGACGCGATGCGGATCGCCAGGACCAGTTGCGAGACGATCTGGTTCACAGAATCGAGGGCATCTTTCACCCTGACGCTGGTGATCGCCGGGTAGGCGCGCGCCGCATCCCGCACGAGGCGCGGCTCGACCTCCGCGGCGGTCGCGGGCGGCAGGGTGATCGTCATCAGCGCGGTGTGCGGCGCCCCCGCGAAGGTGTTGGGTGAGAACACCATTACGAAGTTGATGCCGAGCCGGCGCCAATCGACGCGGCGCAGATTCGCGATCCTGGCCGTCATGCTGCGGCCGAGCACGTTGACCGTGACATTATCGCCGACCGACAGGCCGAGCCCTGCGGCGATCTCGGCGTCGAAGGACACGAGCGAGGGGCCGCGATAGCCGGCCGGCCACCACTCGCCCGCGACGACCCGCGACCCCTCGGGGAGCGTGTCCGCGTAGGTGATGCCGCGGTCGCCGTCGAGCACCCAGGCAACCTCGCCCGCGGCCTTCACCTCGCGCACGGGCCGGTCGCGCAGGGCCGTGATCCGGCCGCGCATCATCGGTACTGTCTCGACCGCGCCGCCCGGCGCTTCTTCGTCGAGGAAGCGATGGAAGCCCTCCGCCTGGGTAGACGGCACGTCGATGAAGAAGAAGTTCGGCGCGCGCTCGGGCAGCGTCCGGGTGATCTCGCGGCGCAGGTTGCCGTCGATGACCGAGAGCGTGACGAGGAGCGTGATGCCGAGCCCGAGCGAGAGCACGAGCGAGGGCGTCAGCGCGCCCGGCCGGTGCAGGTTCGCGATCGCGATGCGGACGGACGGGTTGCGGGCATGCGGCAGCCGGCGCGCGCCCGCCATGATCGCCCACGCGACCCCGCGCAGGAACACGAAGGCGAGCGCCGCGGCAGCCACGAAGAAGAGCGCGATGCGCCGGTCCTGCGAGGCCAGGACGGCGACCGCGACCAGCGCGAGACCCGCGAGCGCGGCCGCGATCCCGTAGACCGGCCGCGGCCAGCGCGCGTCCGGCGAGATGCGGTCGCGGAAGAGGCCGGAGACCGAGACGTCGTGCGCGCCGCCGAGCGGAAGGATCGAGAAGGCGAGCGCGGTGAGGAGCCCGTAGAGGACCGCGAGCCCGAGATCGACCGGCGACAGCACGGGCGCGATCGGGATCGGCAGGAGCGACGAGAAGCCCGCCGCCGTGACGAAGGGCAGCGCCGCCCCGACGGCGAGCCCGATCGCGACCCCGATCGCCGCGATGATCAGGACCTGCGTCAGGTACACCGCCACCACGAGGCCGCCCGTCGCCCCGAGGCTCTTCAGCACCGCGACCGAGCCGCGCTTGCGGTCGATGAAGGCGGTGACGGCATTCGCGACCCCGACCCCGCCGACGAGGAGCGCCGTCAGGCCGACCAGCGTCAGGAACTGCGAGAATCGGGAGATGTTCTGGCTGAAGCGCGGATCGGCGTTGCGGCGGGTGCGGACCTCCCACCCGGCCTCCGGCAGGTCG
>CAHJXE010000334.1 GCA_903644085.1 Hyphomicrobiales bacterium | reverse complement strand
CTGAAACCCGGCGAACGCATCATTGTCGGCACCGCAGTGCTGCGCAACGGCGACACCCGCACGCGCTTCTACATCGACGGCGACGCGCCGATCTTGCGCGAGCGCGACATCCTCACCGAATCGACCGCCGATAGTCCTGCGAAGAAAATCTACTTCGCGGTCCAACTCATGTACCTCTCGGGTGAGCTCAGCGGAGCGAACGAGTTCTATTTTCCACTCGTCCACGATTTCCTGACGGCCGCCCCGAGCGCGCTCCCGATCCTCGACGAGATCAATAACCTCGTCTTAGGAGGCGAACTCTACAAAGGCCTGAAGGCCGCGAAGGGCCTCATCGCGTACGAGACGGAGTTGATGGGCCATGCATCACGCGGCAGCGAGCGCCTACGGACGGGCCGCGCAGACCGGGCAGTCGCCGCGTGAACTCGAGGCGATGCTACTGATCAAGGCGGCTCGCCGGCTTCAGCTCGTTCGGGACGGGTGGGCACAGGGAACGGCGGACCTCGCCGAGGCTCTGACGTACAACCGCAGGATCTGGACCGTCCTCGCGACGTCGGCGACGGAGGAGGAGAACCCGTTGCCGACCGAGATCAAGCGCAACATCGCGCAACTCGCGGCCGTCATCTTCAAGCGCACCGTCGACGTGCTGATCGAGCCTGCCTCCGAGCGTCTCGCGATGCTGATCCAGATCAATCTCAACATCGCGGCCGGACTACGCGGCCGACCGCTCGCGGCCTGACATCCGCTTCGCTCGAGACTGCGCCGGCGTCTACGCCGTTTGCGGAGCGAGCCGCGCGGGCGTGGCGCCAGCTTCCGTGTATTGCTCTGCGAACCGTCGGATCAGATCGGCCGTGGGCACGATCTCGTGGATGGCGCCGATGCCCTGTCCGGAGCCCCACACGTCGCGCCACGCCTTCACCTGCTTCCCGCTCTCGTCGCGCGCGGCGAAATCCATCTTGACGGCCTCGACCGTGTCGAGCGCGTCGGGGTCGAGCCCGGCGGCGGCGATCGAGGGTTTCAGGTAATTGCCGTTCACGCCCGTGAAGGCCTTCGAGTACACGATGTCGTCGGCGCAGGAATCGACGATCATCTGCTTGTAGCGCCCGTCGGCGTTCGCCTCCCGGGTCGCGATGAAGGGCGACCCGATATAGGCGAAGTCGGCGCCCAGCGCCTGCGCGGCCCGGATCGAGCGGCCGCTCGCGATCGCGCCGGATAGCGCGAGAGGGCCGTCGAACCACGCGCGGATCTCCTGGATCAGCGCGAAGGGCGAGATGGTCCCGGCATGCCCCCCTGCCCCGGCCGCGACCGCGATCAGCCCTGTCGCGCCCTTCTCGACCGCCTTGCGGGCGTAGGTCTGGTTGATGACATCGTGCAGCGTGATGCCGCCCCAGCCCTGAACGGCCTGGTTCACCTCGGGCCGGGCGCCGAGCGACGTGATGACGATCGACACCTTGTGGCGGGCGCAGACCTCGAGGTCGTGCTCGAGGCGCGTGTTCGAGCGATGGACGATCTGGTTGACCGCGAAGGGCGCGGAGGGCCGGTCCGGATGCGCGGCGTCGTGCGCCGCGAGTTCCTCCGTGATCTGCGCGAGCCACTCGTCGAGCCGGCTCGCAGGCCTCGCGTTCAAAGCCGGGAAGGATCCCACGATGCCTGCCTTGCACTGCGCGACCACGAGGTCCGGGTTCGAGATGATGAAGAGCGGCGCCGCGATGACCGGGATCCTGAGCCGGCCCTCGAAGACGCGACGCCAGTCGGGCGATTGGCCTGCCCGGTCAGCCGGTATGATCGGTGACATCTCATTCATCATCGTTGGTGTCCTCTCACGCGATCGTCACGCCGCCATCCGCCACGATCACCTGCCCCGTGATGAAGCTCGCGGCCTGTGACGCGAGGAAGGCCGCCACGGGCGCGATCTCGTGAGGCTCGCCGATCCGTCTCAAGGGCGTTCCGGCATTGCGGCGCGCGAGGGCGGCCTCGTCGTCCCAGAGCGCCTTCGCAAAATCCGTCTTCACGAGGCCCGGCGCGATGCAGTTCACGCGCACGCCGTGCGGTCCCCATTCGAGCGCAAGGTTGCGCGCGAGCGCGAAGTCGGCGGCCTTCGAGATGCCGTACGCGCCGATCACCTCGCTGCCGCGCAGACCGGCGATCGACGAGACGATCACGACCGAGCCGCCGCCCCGCGCCGCCATCTCGGGGATCGCGAGATTGCAGAGCCACAGGTTCGAGCGGACGTTCGACCCCATGATCTTGTCGAAGGCCTCGTCCGAGATGCCCGCCATCGGGCCGTAATAGGGGTTCACGGCCGCGTTGCAGACGAGGATGTCGGCCGGGCCGAACCGGTCACGCGTGCCGGCGACCAACGCCTCGACCTCGTGGCGGCGCGAGATGTTGCAGGCGACGACGTGCGCCTCGCCACCCGCCGCGCGGATCGCCTCCGCGACCGGCTCGCAGGCCTCCGTGCTACGGCTCGACACCACGACCTTCGCGCCGAGCGACCCGAAGAGTTCTGCGGTCGCGCGCCCGATGCCCCGGCTCGATCCGGTCACGATGGCGACGCGACCCGTGAGATCGAACGGCCCCAAACGCGCCTCCCCATGTCGTTATGCCGATATCTGGCACGCTCCTCGAGGTTTGGGAATGGCGCCTCTACGAGGCCTTCACGGCCTCGCCGCCCGGCACGGCCGCGAGCAACGCCCGCGTATAGGCGTGCTGCGGGTTGGCGAAGAGGGCGGCGGTCGCCTGGAGTTCCACGATCTTGCCCTTCTGCATGACGGCGACCCGGTCGCACATCTGCGCCGCGACCCGAAGATCATGCGTCACGAACAGGATCGCGAGGCCGAGCCGCGTCTGCAGGTCCTTCATCAAGGTCAGGATCTGCGCCTGGACCGAGACGTCGAGCGCCGAGACGGGCTCGTCCGCGACCAGCACCTCGGGCTCGAGCGCGAGGGCGCGCGCGATGCCGATGCGCTGGCGCTGGCCGCCCGAGAACTCGTGGGGATAGCGGTCCGCGACCTCGGCCCGGAGCCCCACGAGGTCGAGCAGCTTGCGCGCGCCCTCCATCGCCTGCTTTTTGGGCACCCCTTGCGCGATCGGCCCCTCGGCGATGATCCGCCCGACGGTGCGGCGTGGGTTCAGCGACGCGAAGGGGTCCTGGAAAACCATCTGAATCTTGCGCCGCATCGGCCGGAACTGGGCCTGCGTCAGCTCGCCGATCGACACGTCGCCGATGCGGATCGTGCCGGCATCCGGCTCGATCAGCCGCATCACGCAGCGCCCGACGGTCGACTTGCCGGAGCCGGATTCGCCGACGAGCCCCAGCGTCTCGCCGCGCTGGATCGAGAAGGAGACGCCGTCCGCGGCCTTCACCTCGCGGCTCTTGCGGAACAGCCCGCGGCCGCCATAGGTCTTGGTGAGGTCCTTGACCACGAAGGCCTGCGGGGCG
>CAHJXE010000333.1 GCA_903644085.1 Hyphomicrobiales bacterium | reverse complement strand
TTCGCCGGAACGTAGGCCGTGTCCGTCACGGTCGCGCCCGTATCGGCCGGGACGAACACGTCGAGCACCGGCAGGCCGTATTTCAGCGCGAAGTCGAGGTCGCGCTGGTCGTGGGCCGGGCAGCCGATCACCGCGCCGGTCCCGTAATCCATCAGCACGAAGTTCGCGATGTAGAGCGGCAATCGCCAGGTCGGATCGGCCGGGTGGGTGACGGAGATGCCCGTGTCGAAACCGAGCTTCTCGGCCGTGTCGATCGCCTCCTGCGACGTCCCGATCCGGCTGCATTCCGCGATGAAGTCCCGCACCTCGGGCCGGTCGGCGGCGAGCGCCTGAGCGAGCGGGTGCTCGGCCGCGACTGCCGCGAAGGTCGGGCCGAACATCGTGTCGGCACGGGTGGTGAAGACGGGCAGCGTGTCGAACCCGGCCGGCGCGCCGACGAGCCCGAACTCGAACCGGAGCCCTTCCGAGCGGCCGATCCAGTTCTTCTGCATGAGCCGGACCTTGTCCGGCCAGCCGTCGAGCCCGTCGAGCGCCGCCGAGAGCTCCTCGGCGAAATCCGTGATCCTGAAGAACCATTGCGTCAGGTTGCGCTGCTCGACGGGCGCACCGGAGCGCCAGCCGCGCCCGTCGATCACCTGCTCGTTCGCCAGCACCGTGTTGTCGACGGGATCCCAGTTCACCCGCGCGGTCTTGCGATCGACGAGGCCCGCGTCCAGAAAATCGAGGAACAGCCGCTGCTGGTGCTTGTAGTAGCGGGGATCGCAGGTCGCGATCTCGCGGCTCCAGTCGAGCGACAGGCCCATCGATTGCAGCTGCGTGCGCATCGTGGCGATGTTCGCGTAAGTCCACTCGCGCGGGTTGACCTTGTTCTGGATCGCGGCGTTCTCGGCCGGCAGCCCGAACGCGTCCCAGCCCATCGGATGCAGCACGTTGAAACCGCGCGCGCGCTTGTAGCGCGCCACCACGTCGCCCATCGCGTAGTTGCGCACGTGCCCCATATGGATCCGCCCCGACGGGTAGGGAAACATCTCGAGCACGTAATATTTCGGGCGCGGGTCGTCGATCTCGGTCCGGAAGAGCTGGCGCTCGGCCCAGACCTGCTGCCATTTCGGTTCGGCAACCTTGGCGTTGTATCGCTCGGACGGCATGGATCGCTGGTGATGGGTGGATCGGTATTCCTACCGGACCTAGGCGGTTCCGCGGGTAAAATCGATCCCGAATTCAATGCGGCGTGGTACAAGCTGGCCATGGATGACGTTGCGCAGAACCTGGCCGAGGTGCGGGCCGCGATCCGGCGCGCGGCCGAGGATGTCGAGCGCGATCCGGCCGGCGTAGCGCTAGTCGCGATCTCGAAGATCATGCCGGCCGAGCGTATCGTGCCGGCGCTGGAGGCCGGACAGCGGCTCTTCGGCGAGAACTACGTCCAGGAGAGCGCCGCCAAGTGGCCGGCACTCCGAGAGCGATACCTCGATGTCGAGCTTCACCTCGTAGGGCCGTTGCAATCCAACAAGGCGCGCGACGCGGTGCGCCTCTTCGACGCCGTCCACTCGCTCGACCGGACCTCGCTCGCGAAGGCGTTGGCGAAGGAGATCCAGGCGGCCGGACGCTCGCCCCGCCTCATCGTCCAGGTGAACACGGGCGACGAGCCGCAGAAGGGCGGCGTCTCACCGATTGAGGTGGATGCCTTCCTGGCAAGCTGCCGCGACGAGTTCGGGCTCGCGGTCGAGGGACTCATGTGCATCCCGCCGGCCGACGATGGCCCGTCACCCCATTTCGCACTCCTCAGCACGATCGCGGCCCGCAACGGTCTCGCGACGCTGTCGATGGGAATGAGCGCGGATTACGCGGCCGCCATCCAGCTCGGCGCGACGCATGTGCGGGTCGGCACCGCGATCTTCGGGGGCCGCCCGGCGAAGACCTGAGCGCAGGCGCGTTCAAGCCGGCGCGCCTATTCCCTCGAGGAGCCCCGTTCGCCAGGGACGGTGATTGACGCTGACCACGCGCCAGCGCCGGGCGGGATCGCCGCCGAGGTGGTCGAGGCGGGTGATCGAGCAGTTGTCGATCGTGAAGGCGAGCGCCGCGTCCGGGTCCATCCCGAGCGCGTGACCGACGGCCGCCCGGATGCTGCCCCCATGTGCCACCGCCACGATGTCACGCCCGCGCTGAGCCTGCGTGTGCTGGGCGATGCCGGCCGAGACCCGCGCGTAGAGCGTCGCGAAGCTCTCGCCGTTGGGCGGGACCTCGCCGGCCGGACCGAACCAGTGGTCATGCCGAGGCTGAGGACGATCCGCGTGGAATGCCACCCGGTCCTGTCCTTGCCAATCGCCGAGATGCTGCTCGGCGAAGGCCGATACCGCTTCCGGGCTGATCGCCCGATGCTCCTGTCGCACCGAGGCCGCCACGATCGCGGCCGCGGTCTGGTGCGTGCGGCCGAGTTGCGAAGTCAACCACACAGCCCCGTCCGGCAGTGCTTCCGCAAGAGCTGTGAACACGCCCGTCGCCGTGCAATCGCAGTCGAGATCCTCCTGGCCGTAGATGCGGCCGAGATCCGGTACGGGCGCGTGGCGCACCCACCACCAGCGGGTCACGGCGTCGCTCGTCGGTTCTGTCGTCATGCTGGGCACGATGCCGATCCCGTCCGGCCGTGTCGAGCCCCGGACCGATAACGAATTCCCGCCCGAATCACGTGCATGCTATGGGTCGGTGACTCAGCTCGGGGCATGTATGAGCCGACCTTCCCTGTCTCATCTCGCGGTCGCGTCGGCGCTGGTGCTCGGAGCCGCCCTCGGCGGCCCCGCGCTCGCCGGCAAGGCGGATGCGCCGGTCCCGGCCGCGACGCTCGCCCTGATGGCGGCGCGCGACGTCGAGCCCGGCGCCCCGATCCTGGTGCGTGCCTATAAGAAGGAGGCCGAGCTAGAGGTCTGGAAGCGGGCGCGGACCGGACGCTACACGCTCGTGAAGACCTTCCCGATCTGCCGCTGGTCGGGTCAGCTCGGGCCCAAGCAGCGCAACGGCGACCGGCAGACGCCGGAGGGGTTCTACCCGGTCTCGGCCCGGCAGATGAATCCGAACTCCTCCTACTACCTGTCCTTCGATGTCGGCTTCCCGAACGCCTATGACCGTGCGCACGGGGCGACCGGTTCCTTCATCATGGTGCACGGCACCTGCTCGTCGATGGGCTGTTTCGCGATGACCGACCGCCAGGTCGGCGAGATTTATGCGCTCGCGCGCGAGGCCTTCGCGGGCGGGCAGGCAGCGTTCCAGTTCCAGTCCTACCCATTCCGGATGACCGCCCAGAACATGGCCCGGCACCGGGCCGACCCGAACATCGCGTTCTGGCGTCAGCTGAAGGAGGGTTCGGACAGGTTTGAGGCGACGGGGGAGGAGCCGGTCGTCGGTGTCGCGGGCGGGCGCTACGCCTTCGCGCCCTCGCGCGACCCGTCCCGTGAGGCACTCGCCACGCCA
>CAHJXE010000332.1 GCA_903644085.1 Hyphomicrobiales bacterium | reverse complement strand
CCTTCCCCCTGCCCCAGATGTTAACCGGGAGACAAGCAGTTCGAGCCGGTCGCCCCTGCGACAGGGTTACCGTGTGCCGAGAAGGTTAACCGCGATCTCGCGCTCGTGGGCCCGGTCGCGGTGCTCGACGAGGTAGATGCCCTGCCAGCGGCCCAGCGCGAGACGCCCGCCCGCGATCGGCACCGTGAGCGATGTGTCGGTCAGCATGGTGCGGATATGGGCCGGCATGTCGTCCGGGCCTTCGAGGTCGTGGACGTAGCGGGCTTGGCGCGGCGCGAGCCGGTCGAGCGCGGACGCGAGGTCGGCCAGGACGTCCGGGTCCGCGTTCTCCTGGATCGTGAGCGACGCGGAGGTATGCCGGCAGAAGATGGCCGCGAGGCCGTTCGCGATCCCGCTCTCCTCAACGAAACGCGCGACCGTCCGCGTCACGTCGACGAAGCCCGGCCCGGCCGTGCGGACCGTGAACCGGCCCGCGACCTGATGGTCGACAGGTCCCGACGCGAGAGTCTCGACCTCGGAGATCCGGGCGCGGCTCACGACACCTCCTTGATGGCTTCCTGCGCGGCCCAGTCCCGGTCGGCCGGGAGCGGGTGCTGCTCGGTCTCGCCCTTCTCCAGGATGCGCTCCAGCGTCTCCAGCCGGTCGGCCTCCGCGGCCGGCTTGTCCCAGCGAATGCGGAAGATGCGCGGAAAACGCATCGCGACGCCGGATTTGTGCCGCGTCGAGCGCTGCAGCCCCTCGAAGGCGACCTCGAGCACGAGCCCCTTGTCCTGTCCGAACGCCACCTCGCGCACCGGCCCGAAGCGGTTCGTCGTGTGGTTGCGCACGTAGCGGTCGAGCTTGAGGAGTTCCTGGTCGGTAAAGCCCGAATAGGCCTTGCCGACCGGCACCAGCTCCGGCCCGGCCGCGCCGTCGCGCCAGCAGCCGAACGTGTAGTCCGAGTAGAAGGAGGAGCGCTTCCCCGAGCCGCGCTGCGCGTACATCATCACGGCGTCGACGTGATAGGGCTCGCGCTTCCACTTCCACCACGGCCCCTTGGGACGGCCCGGCAGGTAGGGCGAGTCCGCCCGCTTCAGCATGCAGCCCTCGATCGCGTCCGCGTCGAGACCGCCCCCCGCGGACGCGGGGTCGGCGCGCGCCGCCCCGAGCTCGTCCCAGGTGGCGAAGGGGATCTGCGGCGAGAGGTCGATGCGGGGCTCGGCCAAGCGCGCGACCAGCGCCTCCAATCGCGCGCGGCGCGCGTCGAGGGGCAGCTCGCGCAGGTCCTCGCCGCCCTCCGCCAGGAGGTCGTAGACGCGCAGATGCGCCGGGTACTCGACGAGCATCTTCGGCGTCACGGCCTTCCGGTTGAGACGCTGCTGGAGCACGTTGAAGCTCTGCACCCGGCCCTCGCGCAGGATCAGCAATTCGCCGTCGAGCGCGCCCTCGAAGTCGAGCGCCTCGACGAGGTCGGGGAAAGCCTCCGACACGTCCTCGCCGGTGCGCGAGTAGATGCGCCGCACGAGCCGGCCCGCCTCGTCGCGGCCCGCGACGGCCTGGAGGCGGATGCCGTCCCACTTCCACTCGGCCCGGAACGCCCCCGGGTCGAGCTTCCCGAAGTCGCCCTCCTCCATCGGGTGCGCGAGCATGGGCGGGCGGAACGGCGCGGGATCCACGCTCTCCGGCTTCGGGCCGCGTCCCTCGACCCACGCGAAAACCGCCTCGTAGGGCGGCTCCAGCCCGTGCCAGACCTGCTCGACATCGTCGGGCGCGACCTCGCCCAGGCTCGCGAGCGCGGTCTTGGCGAGGCGCGCCGAGACGCCGATGCGGAGCTCCCCCGTGATCAGCTTGAGGAGTGCCCAGCGGCCGATCTCGTCGAGTTCGTCGAGCCATTGAGCGAGCAGCCCCGGCAGGTCGGCCTTGCCCGCGTGGGTCAGGCCGTGGACGACCTCGGAGAGCGCGAGCGGCTCGGCGGGTGGGTTGTTGTGACCGAGACCCGCAACCTCCTCTCCCCGCTTGCGGGGAGAGGTCGAGTCGGACGTCGGTCCGACCGGGTGAGGGGCTTGCGCGACGTCGATCGGTGTTCGCCCCTCATCCGGCGCCGCTGCCGCGTCGCTCGACTTCTCCCCGTCATGGACGGGTAGAAGAGAAGAAGGCCGCCACATCAGCGCGACCGTCTCCGAGAGATCACCCACATAGTCGCGCGACATGCGGAACAGCACCGGGTCCGAGCGCTCCATCATGAGCCCGCGGATCAGGTTCGGCTTCGCGTGCCGGAAGGTGAGCGCGCCCGTCAGCGCCGCCAGCGCGAAGCCGCGCTCCGGGTCCGGCACGTGGCGGAAGTAATCCGCCATCAGGCGGATCTTGGCGTTGCGGCGCGGCTCGTAGCCGATCCGGTCGATGAGGCGGGCGAAGCGGTTCATGCGGCCGCCTCGGCCATCGCGCCGGCGGGCTCGTCGGTCTGGAGATCCCCCTCCTCGTCGCCGTAGCCCAGCATGTGCAGCGGCTTCGCCCGGATGCCGCGCGAGAGGCACCAGTGGACGAGCGCGTCCTCCTGCCCGTGCGTCACCCAGACCTCCTCCGCCCCGACTTGCGCGATGGTGGCGCAGAGCTCGTCCCAGTCGCAATGGTCGGACACGATGAGCGGCAGCTCGACGCCCTTCTGCCGCGCGCGGGCGCGCACCCGCATCCAGCCGGACGCGAAGGCCGCGACCGGGTCGGGGAATTTGCGGGCCCACAGGTCCTGGATGGCGGAAGGCGGGCAGAGCACGATCGCGCCCTTCAGGCCCGCGCGGTCCGCGGCCGCGACCTTGACGATCGGGCCGAGGTCGATCCCGGCCTCCCCGTAGAACGTCGTCAGCCGCTCCATCGCGCCGTGGATGTAGATCGGCTCGTCGTAGCCCGCCTCGCGGACGAGCTTCATCACGCGTTGCGCCTTGCCGAGCGCGTAGGCGCCGACGAGATGCGCGCGCTCGGGGAAGACGCGCACGGATTCGAGGAGCTTGTCGACCTCGCCCCGCGCCTCCGGATGGCGGAAGACCGGAAGCCCGAAGGTCGCCTCCGTGATGAACACGTCGCAGGCCACGGGCTCGAACGGCAGGCAGGTCGGGTCGCGGGCGCGCTTGTAGTCGCCCGAGACGACGAGGCGGCAGCGCCCCTGCTCGATCAGGATCTGGGCGGAGCCCAGCACGTGGCCGGCCGGCACGAACGTGACCGTGACGTCGCCGACCCGCACGACCTCGCCAAGTTCGGCCACCTGCGTGGTACCGGCGAAATCCGCCCCGTAGCGGACCGCCATGATGGCCAGCGTCTCGGCCGTCGCCATGACGGCCGCGTGGCCCGCGCGCGCATGGTCCGAGTGGCCGTGCGTGATCAGCGCCCGCTCGACCGGACGCACCGGATCGACGTGGAAGCCGCCCGCCGGGCAGTAGAGACCCTGCGGTGTCAAAGTGAGGAGATCGGCCGCACGGGTCGCCATGTTTTCCATATAAGGCGCGCGCCCGGCCGGACCACCCGGCG
>CAHJXE010000331.1 GCA_903644085.1 Hyphomicrobiales bacterium | reverse complement strand
GCGGCGCTCGCCCGCCGTGTGCGGGAGGCCGTCGCGGCGATCCGCGACGAGACCCTGCGGCGCTACTATCGAGACGAGGTCGAGACGCGGCTGCGCGCCATGTCGCCCTCGCCTTGGGGCGAGCGGGGCGGCGGCCGGTCGGCGAACGGATCGGGGGGCGGACGCGCCTGGTCGCCGCGCGGCCAGCCGGAGAGCACCGGCTATCTCGGCCGGCCCGTGAGCGCGAGCGCGAACCTTCTCTCCCGCCTGTCCGGCGCCGCGACGTCGCCGCGCGAGGCCTTCATCGTCGGGACGCTGCTCGCGCATCCGGGGCTGCTCCACGGCCACGCGGACACGCTGGCCGCCCTGGAGGTGACGGGCCGCGAGGCGCGCGCGCTCTGCGACATCCTGCTCGACTGCGCGCTCCACGACGAGGCCTGCGAGGTCGCGGTGCTGCAGGCGCGCGTCGAGCGGGCGGGGCTCGGCCCCGCGCTCGCGCGGGTCACCGGGCAGATCGGCTCGGGCGACCGGTGGATCCTGAACCCGGCGGCCGATCTCTGGCGCGTCGAGGAGGCGCTGAAACAGGCATTCGTCTTGCAAAGGCGGTCGCGGACGCTACATAGCGAGTTGCGCGCGGCCGAGCGTGCGCTCGCGGCTGACGACACGGACGCGAACCTGGTCTGGCTGCGCGACGTCCAGACCGAGTTGCAATCCGTGGACGGCGCGGAGGCCGACGCCGGCGCGACTTGACGAATCGGTCGAGACACTTAGCTCTCGTCGGACGGTCGTGATCCCGCGGGATCGTGGGTCGGCGCGCGACGGGATGGTTGACGGTTGGTCAAGGCGACTCACCGTATTGGCGACGTGACGGGAGGGTGGCAGGCTGTCGCGTGAGCCTCGCTGCCCTTCGGGCGTTATCGCGGGCAAGCTTGGCCGTATGCCGGGTATGACCGCGGGACGCGTCGTATCAGAAGGCTGATCATGGCGACGAAGACCACGGAACGGGACGAGGCGGATACGGCGCCCGAAGGGCAGAGCGACGGGCCCTTGCTCGACCTGACGGATCAGGGCGTACGGCGCATGATCAAGGCCGCGAAGAAGCGCGGCTACGTCACCCATGAGGAACTGAACGAGGTCCTGCCCTCCGACCAGGTCGATCCCGATAAGATCGAGGACATCATGTCGATGCTCTCCGAGATGGGCATCAACGTGGTGGAGGCGGAGGAGACCGAGGAGACCCGCAAGGAGGGCGAGGATTCCTCCGACGACGAGGAATCCGAGGGCGGCGAGGTCGCGGAGGTCGCGCCCGCGCGTGCGGTCGCGGTGCGCCCGGACACGCCCGTCAAGGAGCCGACCGACCGCACGGACGACCCGGTGCGGATGTACCTGCGCGAGATGGGCTCGGTCGAGCTCCTGTCGCGCGAGGGCGAGATCGCGATCGCGAAGCGGATCGAGGCCGGCCGCGAGGCGATGATCGCGGGGCTCTGCGAGAGCCCGCTGACGTTCCAGGCCATCATCATCTGGCGCGACGAGCTCGTCGAGGGCCGCGTGCTCCTGCGCGACATCATCGACCTCGAGGCCACCTATGCGGGGCCGGACGGCAAGAACGGCGCCCAGGCGGCGGTCACTGAGGGCGAGCAATCCGACGAGGAGTCGATGGAGGGCGCGCCGCGCCCGCCGGACGACGACGAGGACGACATCGAGAACAACGTCTCGCTCTCCGCCATGGAGGCGGAGATCAAGCCGAAGGTCCTGGCGATCTTCGACGCCATCGCGGACAACTACAAGAAGCTGCGCCGGCTCCAGGTCGAGCATGTCGAGCTGAAGCTTCAGAACAAGCAGCTGACGCCCGCCCAGGAGCGCAAGCACCGCGAGCTGAAGAACAGCGTCGTGACCGACGTGAAGTCGCTGTCGCTCAACGCCAACCGCATCGAGGCGTTGGTCGAGCAGCTCTACGACATCAACAAGCGGCTGATCTCGAACGAGGGCCGGCTGATGCGCCTCGCCGAGAGCTACGGCGTCGCGCGCGACCAGTTCCTCCAGCACTACCAGGGCTACGAGCTCGACCCGAAATGGGTCCTGCGCGTGTCGAAGCTCGGCGGGCGCGGGTGGAAGGAGTTCGTGGCCGGCGGCAAGACCGGCATCCACGACCTGCGCGAGCAGATCCACACGCTCGCCTCCGAGACGGGCCTGGAGATCCAGGAGTTCCGCAAGATCGTCCACATGGTCCAGAAGGGCGAGCGCGAAGCCCGGCAGGCCAAGAAGGAGATGATCGAGGCGAACCTGCGCCTCGTGATCTCGATCGCCAAGAAATACACGAACCGCGGCTTGCAGTTCCTGGACCTGATCCAGGAGGGCAACATCGGCCTCATGAAGGCGGTCGACAAGTTCGAGTATCGGCGCGGCTACAAGTTCTCCACCTACGCGACCTGGTGGATCCGGCAGGCGATCACACGCTCGATCGCCGACCAGGCCCGCACGATCCGCATCCCGGTCCACATGATCGAGACGATCAACAAGATCGTCCGCACATCGCGCCAGATGCTGCACGAGATCGGCCGCGAGCCGACCCCGGAGGAGCTGGCCGAGAAGCTCGCCATGCCGTTGGAGAAGGTCCGCAAGGTCCTCAAGATCGCCAAGGAGCCGATCTCGCTCGAGACGCCGATCGGCGACGAGGAGGACAGCCATCTCGGCGACTTCATCGAGGACAAGAACGCGATCTTGCCGATCGACGCCGCGATCCAGTCGAACCTGCGCGAGACGACGACCCGTGTGCTGGCCTCGCTGACGCCGCGCGAGGAGCGCGTGCTGCGCATGCGCTTCGGCATCGGGATGAACACCGACCACACCCTGGAGGAGGTCGGCCAGCAGTTCTCCGTCACGCGCGAGCGCATCCGCCAGATCGAGGCCAAGGCGCTCCGCAAGCTGAAGCACCCGAGCCGGAGCCGCAAGCTCCGGAGCTTCCTCGACAACTGAGCCCGTGAACGCGCCCCTCCGCCGGCTCGATCCGGACCTGCCGCGGCGCCGGTTCTCGGTCGCCGAGGTGGTGCGCATGACCGAGCTCGGCCTGATTCTGGAGGACGAGCGGCTTGAGATCATCGACGGGGAGATCATCCCGATGTCGCCGCGAGGCTACCGGCACGAGGGCCTGAAGGGCGCTATCAACCGCCTCTGGGGACGGGTGTGCCCGGACGGCTACGATTACATGCAGGAGACGGGTCTCTACCTGTCGGACTTCGTTTATCTCGAGCCCGATTTCGTGGCGTTCGAGAGCGCGGTCGGCCTGAAGAACCTGCGGGGGCCCGATGTCCTCCTGGCCTTAGAGGTGGCCGACTCGTCGATCCGCTACGACCTGCGGACCAAGCCCGGCATCTACGCCGAGCACGGTGTGCGCGAACTCTGGGTGTTGGACGTGGCGCGGCGGCGCACGCATGTCCACCGCGACCCCGGCCCGGCGGGCTATGCCAGCGTCGACACCGTGCCGGCGCAGGACCGGCTCGTGCCGCGGCACGCGCCGGCCGAACTCGGCTTC
>CAHJXE010000330.1 GCA_903644085.1 Hyphomicrobiales bacterium | reverse complement strand
GGGGCTCGCCGACCTCGCGGCCGATCTCGGCTGGGCGCGGCCCCGCGTCGAGGACGGTCTCGACTTCGCGATCGTACGCGGGCGCCATCCCGTGGTGGAGGCGGCGCTCAGGCGCGACGGTCAGCCCTTCATCGCGAACGAGTGCGACCTCGGTGGTGCGGGCGGCGCCGGGCGCATCCTCCTGATCACCGGCCCGAACATGGGCGGCAAGTCGACCTTCCTGCGCCAGAACGCGCTGATCGTCGTGCTCGCCCAGATGGGGTCGTATGTGCCGGCGCAGAGCGCCCGGATCGGGGTCGTGGACCGGCTGTTCTCGCGGGTCGGCGCGGCGGACGACCTCGCGCGCGGGCGCTCGACCTTCATGGTCGAGATGGTGGAGACGGCCGCGATCCTGAATCAGGCGAGCGACCGCTCGCTCGTGATCCTCGACGAGATCGGGCGCGGCACCGCGACCTTCGACGGGCTGTCGATCGCCTGGTCGGCGATCGAGCACCTGCACGAGGTGAACCGCTGCCGCGCGCTCTTCGCCACGCATTATCACGAGTTGACCGCACTCGCCGAGCGCCTGCCGCGGCTCGCCAACGCGACGCTCCGGGTGACGGAGTGGAACGGCGACGTCGTGTTCCTGCACGAGGTCGTGCCGGGCGCGGCCGACCGGAGCTACGGCCTCCAGGTCGCGCGGCTCGCAGGGCTCCCGCCCGCCGTGATCGACCGGGCGAAGACGATCCTGACCGAGCTCGAACGCTCCGACCGGGAGCGCCCGCGCGCGGCGCTGATCGACGACCTGCCGCTCTTCGCGGCCGCGCGTGCACTACCTTCGAAGGCTGCTGTGCTCGCCTCCGACCCGCTACGCGACCTTCTCGCGACGATCGACCCGGACGACCTCACGCCGCGCGGCGCGCTGGAGGCGCTCTACCGGCTGAAGGCCGTACAGGCCTGAATCACGCTTCCGGCACGTTGCGCTCCAGCTCCGCGATCCACGCGTCCGCGTTGCCGTCGGAGGGCGCGCGCCAGTCCCCGCGCGGCGAGAGCGAGCCGCCGGCCGCGACCTTGGGGCCGTTCGGCAAGGCGGAGCGCTTGAACTGCGCGAAGGCGAAGAAGCGCCAGAGGAACGCGCGCAGCCACGATCGGATCGTCGCGAGGTCGTGGCCCTGCCGCCGCTCGTCGGGGAAGCCCGGCGGCCACGCGCCCCGCGCCGGGTCACCCCACGCCTGGAGCGCCAGGAACGCGATCTTGGAGGGCCGGAACCCGTAGCGCAGCGTGTAGAACAGGTTGAAGTCCTGCAACTCGTAGGGGCCGACCTTGGCCTCCGTGCTCTGCGGCGTCTCGCCGGCCGCGACCGGCACCAGCTCGGGCGAGATCTCGGTCGACAGGATCGACATGAGCGTGCGCCCGACGCCCGCGTCGAACTGGCCTGAGGACACGACCCAGCGGATGAGGTGCTGGATCAGCGTCTTCGGCACGCCCGCGTTGACGTTGTAGTGGGACATCTGGTCCCCGACCCCGTAGGTGCACCAGCCGAGCGCCAACTCGGAGAGGTCGCCGGTGCCGATCACGATGCCGCCGTGCTGGTTCGCGAGCCGGAACAGGAAGTCCGTCCGCAGCCCCGCCTGCACGTTCTCGAACGTCGTGTCGTAGACCGACTCGCCCCGCGAGAAGGGGTGCTCCATGTCGGCGAGCATCTGCCGGGCGGCGGGCCGGATGTCGAGCTCGCGGAAGGTGACGCCGATCGACCTCATGAGGTCGATCGCGTTCGCCTTGGTCTCGTCCGAGGTCGCGAAGCCCGGCATCGTATAGGCGAGGATGTCGGTGCGCGGCCAGCCGAGCCGGTCGAAGGCCTTCGCGGTCACGATGAGCGCGTGGGTCGAATCGAGGCCGCCCGACACGCCGATCACGGCGCGCCGCGTGCCGATCGCCCCCATGCGCTGCGCGAGGCCCGCGACCTGGATGCTGTAGCCCTCGTAGCAATCTTGGGCGAGGCGGGCAGGGTCCGCCGGCACGAAGGGGAAGCGCTCGACCACCCGCTCGAAGCCGATGTCGTCCGCGGGCGGATCCAGCCGGAACGCCACGCGGCGGATGCCCGCGAGCCGCCCCGCGTGGGAGAGCCGGTTGTCGTCGAACGAGTTCATCCCCGCCCGCTCCTGACGAATGAGGTCCAGGTCGACATCGCCGAGCGTCACAACGTCCTCGCTCGGGAAGCGTTCGCCTTCGGCCAGCAGCACGCCGTTCTCGTAGATCGAGGTCTGCCCGTCCCAGGAGAGGTCGGTCGTGGACTCGCCCGGTCCCGCGGCGGCGTAGATGTAGGCCGCGAGGCAGCGCGCCGAGGTCGATTGGCAGAGCAGCGCCCGGCTCGTCGCGCGGCCGATCGTGATCGGCGAACCCGACAGGTTCACGAGCACGCTCGCGCCCGCGAGTGCCAGTTCGGCTGCGGGCGGGATCGGCACCCACATGTCCTCGCAAATCTCGACGCCCAGCACGAGGCCCGGCACGTCGTCCGCCGCGAACAGCAGGTCCGACCCGAACGGGGCGTCGTGCCCGCCGATCCGGATTGTCCCGCCGACGCCGTCGCCGGACGCGAAATGGCGTTGCTCGTAAAACTCGCGGTAATTGGGCAGGTAGGTCTTCGGCACGACACCGAGCAGCCGGCCGCGATGGATGACCAGCGCCGCGTTGTAGACCCGCGCGCCGTGCCGGAGTGGCGCGCCGACGACGAGCACGCTCATCCAGTCGGCCGAGCGCCGCACGAGGTCGGCCGCCGCCGTCTCGACCGCGTCGAGGAGCACGTCCTGCATGAGGAGGTCCTCGATCGCGTAGCCGGATAGCCCGAGTTCCGGGAAGGACGCGATCGCGACGCCCCGCCCATGGCAGGTCTCGGCCAAGGCCGCATGGCGCTCCGCGTTGACGGCCGGATTCGCGATCGCGACGCGCGGCACGCAGGCCGCGACCCGCGCGAAGCCGTGGGCGTAGAGGGAGTGAAACGACATCGGGGCTCCCGGCCGACCGAGCCGTCGGCGTCGCGCGAGCTATATAAGCTGCGGCGGTCCGGGATGCACGGATGCGCTGCCTTGACGCTCAAATTGATGTCGCTACATCAAGGCGTGGCGATCACCTTCGACCCAACGAAGCGGGAGGCGGCCCTTCGAGAGCGCGACGTCGATTTCAGGTCGGCCGAGCTAGTCTTCGCGGGGCCCACATACGAGGCCATCGACGACCGCAAGGATTATGGCGAGACGCGTGTCGTGACGGCCGGCCTACTCGATGGTCGCATGATGATCGTCGTGTGGACGTCGCGCGGTGACGACCGCCACGTGATCTCGATGAGGAAAGCCAATGTCCGGGAGCAAGCCCGTTACACCGCCCTTATCCGCCCACCAGTACGGTGAGACCGACTTCGCCAAGTTGGACGCCCACGTTATCCAGCCCGAGGAATACGAGGATATTCCCGAGTTGACCGACGAGTGGTTCGCGCGCGCGGATTTCTACCGTGGCGGTGTCCTGATCCGCCGCGGCCGGCCGAAGTCGGACAGCCC
>CAHJXE010000329.1 GCA_903644085.1 Hyphomicrobiales bacterium | reverse complement strand
CCAAAGAAGGGTTGAACGCGCGGTGGCGCGTGATAGGACGCGGACGATCAACGAGAAACCAGGATGGGACGGATGCCGAGGACGACATTTCTCACGATACCGACCGTCGTGCTCGGCCTCGCGGCCGCGGGCGCGGCCTTCGCGCAGTCCAAGGAGCCGGTCCATATCGGGGCGATCGAGATCCTGACCGGCCCCAACAACCGCTACGGCCTCGCGATCCAGCGCGGGTTCGACCTCGCGACGGAGGACGTGAACAAGCACGGCGTGCTCGGCGGCCGCCCGATCGCGATCACCTACGAGGATTCGGCCGGCAACAAGGACCAGGCGCTGAACGCCGCCCGCAAGCTCATCGGCCGCGACAAGGTCCCGATCATCCTCGGCCCCACCCTCTCGAACGAGATGTTCGCGGCCGGCCCGATCGCGAACGAGCGCAAGGTGCCGATCGTCGGCACCTCGACGACGGCGGCCGGCATCACCGCGATGGGCCCCTACGTGTTCCGCACCTCGCTACCCGAGGGCGACGTCATCCCGGTGACGATCAAGACCGCGCAGGCGAAGTTCGGCATCAAGAAGGTCGCCGTCATGTACGGCAACGACGACGCCTTCACGAAGTCGGGCTACGACGTGTTCAAGGACGCGCTCGCCAAGGCGGGCGTCGAGGTGCTGACGACCGAGACCTTCGGGGGCAAGGACAGCGACTTCTCCGCCCAGCTCACCAAGATAAAGGGGATGAACCCCGACGCGATCGTGGTCTCCGCCCTCGTCGAGGCCGCGGCCGGCATCGAGCTGCAGGCGCGCCAGCTCGGCATCGACCCGAAGGTGTTTTTCATCGGGGGCAACGGCTTCAACTCGCCCAAGCTCGGCGACATCGCGGGCAAATCGGCCGATGGCACGCTCGTCGGCAGCCCGTGGTTCGTCGGCAAGAAGGACGCGGCGAACCAGGATTTCGTGAAGGCCTTCAAGGCGAAGTACGGCGACGAGCCGGACCAGTTCGCCGCCCAGGCCTACGACACGCTGCACATCGTCGCGAAGGCGATCGACGCGGCCGGCGCGCCGGAGAGCGAGAAGATCCGCGACGCGCTCGCCAAGACGACCTACTCGGGCGTGATGGGGCCGTTCTCGTTCTCCAAGGACCGCGACCCGGCCGATACCTCCGGCGTGGTCGTGCTGGTTATGAAGAACGGCCGGTTCGAGGAACTCCAGTAACGGTAACGGATCCGCCGCGTTCCTTCTCCCCTTGCGGGAGAAGGTGTCGGCGCGTAGCGACGACGGATGAGGGTTCGGTCGGGCGTGCACACCCCTCATCCGACCTTCGCTGACGCGAAGGCCACCTTCTCCCGCAAGGGGAGAAGGGCGACGGTACGCTTAGCTCGGAAGTGATACGGCCCGCCTGACCCCATGCTCGCCCAGCAGCTCGTCAATGGCCTCGTGCTCGGGGCCACCTACTCGCTCTTCGCGATCGGCTTCACGCTGATCTTCGGCGTGCTCGGCGTCATCAACCTCGCCTACGGGTTCTACTTCTCGGTCGGGGCCTTCGCGGCGCTCTGGGCGACGCGCGTGCTCGGTCTCTCGATCTGGACCGCGCTGCCGGCCGGCGCGATCGTGTCCGGGCTGGTCGCGACCGCCATCGACTACGCGCTGCTCACCCCGCTGCGGCGCGCGCGGGCGCCCGAGCTCTCCTCGCTCATGGTGACGATAGGCGCGACGCTGTTTCTCTATTCCGGCATGGCGGCCTATTACGGCACCGAGATCCGCCGCTTCCCGCCCGCCGTCTTCGACCAGACCGCCTGGTCGGTGGGCGACATCCGCATCACGAGCGCGCAGGTGCTGATCCTCGCGGCCTGCTTGGTGCTGGCGGGGGCGCTGCTCGTCCTCCTGCGCGGCACGAAGTTCGGCATGGCGATCCGGGCGGTCGCGGAGAACCCGGAGACCGCCGCCCTGATGGGCGTCAACGCGAGCCTCGTGGTCGTCGCCGTGTCGTTTCTGTCCGGCGCGATCGGGGGCGCGGCCGGCATCCTGATCGGGCTGAACTTCAACGCGATCCAGCCCTACATGGGCGAGCAGATGATGCTGCGCGGCTTCGCGGTCATCATCATCGGCGGGCTCGGCGACCTGCGCGGCGCGCTGATCGCGGGGCTCCTGCTCGGCTTCGTGGAGGTCCTGACGGCCGGGTTCCTGTCCTCCTCCATGAAGGACGCGACGGCCTTCGCGCTCCTCGTGGCGACGCTCTGGGTGCGCCCCGTCGGCCTGTTCGGCCGCGTCGCGGCGAAGCGGGCCTGACCGGATGAGCAGCCTGCTCGGAGCCGGTTACGCGGATTGGCTCGACGACGCCCTGTTCACCTACGGGACGATCATCTACGGCGTCGGGATCAACGGGCTCCTCGCCTTGTCGATGTACGTGGTGCTCGCGGTCGGGCAGCTCTCGCTCGGCCAGGCGGCCTTCATGGGGATCGGCGCCTATACGGGCGCGCTCCTCACGGTCAAGTTCGGGCTGCCCTTCCCGCTCGTGCTCGCGGCCTCCGCGATCGTGCCGGCGCTCGTCGCGCTCGCGGTCGGCGGGCCCACGCTGCGGCTCACCGGCGTGTACCTGGCGATCGCGACGCTCGGCCTCGGCGAGGTCATCCGCATCCTCCTCGTCAACTGGGACTATGCGGGGGGCGCGCTCGGGCTGTCCGGCATCCCGGAGCGGGCGGGCATCGCGTGGATCTACGGCAGTCTCGGGGTCGCGCTGTTCGGGTTCATGGCGGTCGGGCGCTCGCGCGTCGGGCGCGCCATGGAGGCGATGCGCGAGGACGAGACGGCGGCGGGCGTCATGGGGGTGATCCTGCCGCGCTACCGCATGGCGGCGCTCGTGACCTCGGCGGCGCTCGCGGGCTACGCGGGCGCGCTCTCCGCGCACGTTTCCTCCTTCATCGGGGCGAACGAGTACGGCTTCGACACGGCGGTCACGATCCTCAGCTACGCGCTGCTCGGCGGCATCGGGTCGCCGCTCGGGCCCGTCCTCGGTGCGGCCGTGCTGACCCTGCTGCCGGAGGTGCTGCGGCCGCTCGCCGACTTCCGGCTCCTCATCAACGGCGCGATCATCGTGCTCGCGGTCCTGTTCATGCCGCGCGGCATCCTGCCGTGGCGCATGACGCGCGCCGCGTGAACCGCGTGTCCGACGCAGAGCCCCTCCTCAGGGTCGCCGGGCTGACGAAGACCTTTCGGGGCCTCAAGGCGGTGAACGGCATCGACCTCCTGGTCGCGCCGGGCTCGGTGCACGGCCTCATCGGGCCGAACGGCGCCGGCAAGACGACGTTCTTCAACCTCGTCTCGGGCGTGCTCGCGGCCGATGCAGGGACCGTCGCGCTGGACGGCGGCGCGCTCGACGGGCTGTCGACCTACCGGCGCACGGCCCGGGGGCTCGCGCGCACCTTCCAGAACATCCGCATGTTCGCGGACGCGACCGCGATCGAGAACGTGCTGACCGGCATGCATAGCCGCCTCGGGGCCGGCCTGCCGGCGATCCTGACCCGGCTCCCCGGCTTCCGCCGCGAGGAGC
>CAHJXE010000328.1 GCA_903644085.1 Hyphomicrobiales bacterium | reverse complement strand
CTCCAGCAACTGGAGGATCTGCGCCTACACGCTGACGTCGAGCGCCGAGACGGGCTCGTCCGCGAAGACGAGGTCGGGCCCGAGCGCCAGCGCCCGCGCGATGCCGATGCGCTGGCGCTGCCCCCCTGAGAACTCGTGCGGGTAGCGATCGGCCGCGACGGGCGGCAGCCCGACCTCGGCCAGGAGCTCGGCCACGCGCTCCCCCACCGCCTTGCCGCGCGCGATGCCGTGGACGCGCAGCGGCTCGCCCAGCGCGTCCCGGATGCGCTGGCGCGGGTCGAGCGAGGAGGCCGGGTCCTGGAACACCATCTGCATGCGCCGGCGCAGCCGCCGCATCGCGCCGGCGCCCGCCGCGAACACGTCCTGACCGTCGAACCGCACGCTCCCGGCATCCGCCTCGCTCAGCCGCAGCGCCACGCGCGCCGTCGTCGACTTGCCGCATCCGGATTCGCCCACGATCCCCAGGACCTCGCCCTTTCCGACCGAGAAGGAAACGCCGTCGAGCGCGCGCAGCGACACCGTCTTCGCGACCGGGAAGCCGCGGCGCAGCCGGAAGGTCTTGGTGAGGTCCGCGACCTCGAGCAGAGGTCCGTTCATGAGGCGCGCACCCAGCAGCGCACCTCGTGGGCCGGGTCGGCCCGCAGAGGCGCCAGCGGCGGGCGCTCCGTGCAGCGCTCGATGCGCAGCGGGCAGCGCGCCTGGAAGCGGCACCCGTCCGGCATGTCGGGCAGGGTCGGGACATGGCCCGGGATGGCCACGAGCTCGCCCGCCGAATCGACGCGCGGCATCGCCTTCAGCAGTCCCTCCGAATAGGGGTGAGTCGGGCGCGCGAAGAAGGACCGGACGGGCGCGTTCTCCACCACGTCGCCGCCATACATGACGAGCACCCGGTCGGCGACGGACGCCACGACGCCGAGATTGTGGGTGATGAGCAGGATCGCGAGCCCGACCTCGCGCTGCAACTCGGCCAAGAGCGCCAGGACCTGCGCCTGGATCGTGACGTCGAGCGCGGTCGTCGGCTCGTCCGCGATCAGCACGCGCGGCTCGCAGGCAAGCGCCATCGCGATCATCACGCGCTGGCGCATGCCGCCGGAGAACTGGTGCGGGTAGGCGTCGATGCGCGCCTTCGCGGATGGCACGCGCACCCGCTCCAAGAGCTCGATCGCACGCGCTCGCGCGGCCTTGCGCGACATGCCGCGATGGCGCTCCAGCGCCTCGCCGATCTGGAAACCGATCGTCAGGACCGGGTTCAGGCTCGTCATCGGCTCCTGGAAGATCATCGCGACGCGGTCGCCGCGCATCGCTTCGCGCTGCCGCTCGCTCGCCGCCACCATGTCGACGCCGTCGACCGTGATGCGGCCGGCCGAGACACGCCCGACCTTCGCGGCCAGCAGCCCCATAATGGAGAGCGCGGTCAGGCTCTTGCCGCACCCGGATTCGCCGACGAGCGCGACCGTCTCTCGCCCCGCGACCGTGAAGGAGACCTCGCGCACCGCGTCCCGCCACGCGCCGCCGACGCGGATGGAGGTCGTCAGGCCCTCGACCTGGAGCAGCGGCGCCTCCGATTGCCGGACCAGAGCCGCGCTCACGGCGCGGCTTTCGGGTCGGTCGCGTCGCGCAGGCCGTCGCCGATGAGGTTGAGGCCGATCATCACGGCGAGGATCGCGAGGCTCGGGCAGAGCGAGAGCCAGGGCGCGTCGAGCAGGTTGTCGAAGCCCTCCCGCACGATGGAGCCCCAGGTGGCGGTCGGCGGCGGCACGCCGAGCCCGATGAAGGCGAGCGTCGATTCCGTGCGGATCGCGGTTGCGAGCCAGAGTGAGGCCAGCACCACGATCTCGTCCATGATGTTCGGCAGGACGTGGCCGAACATGATGCGCAGGTTCGAGAAGCCGAGCACGCGGCAGGAATCGACGAAGTCGCGCTCGCGCATGGCGAGCGTCGAGCCGCGCGCGATGCGGATGAAGGCCGGGACGGCCGTGACGGCGATCGCCAGGATGAGGTTGCCGGTCGAGGCGCCGAGGACCGCGACCAGCAGGAGGCCCATGATGAGCTGCGGGAAGCTGAGCAGCACGTCCGCCGCGGCCGTGATCGCGCGGTCGAGCCAGCCACCGAAATACCCCGCCACGATGCCGATGGCCGTGCCGACGATCACGCCGGCCGCCGTCGACACGATGCCGATGGAGAGCGAGATGCGGGCGCCCCAGATCACCCGGGAGAGGACGTCGCGGCCGAAATAGTCGGTACCGAACAGGTGCTCGGCCGAGGGGGCGGCGAGCGGCACGACGACGTCCTGCTCGTCCGGATCGTACGGCGCGAGCCAGGGCGCGAAGACCGCGACCAGCACCATGCCGACCACCACCATGAGGCCGATCACGAGGCCGGGCGAGCGGCGCGCGCGCTGCCAGGCGGTCGGCCCGCCCGTGACCGTGGCGGCGCTCACGTCGTGGCGCTCATCTGGCCGTCACCCGCGGGTCGACGAGCCCGTAGGTGATGTCGGTGAGCACGTTCGCCAGGATGATCCCGAAGGCCGCCACCACCATCAGGCCTTGGAGCAGGTTGTAGTCGCGCTGGTTCAGCGCGGTCACGATGAGCTTGCCGAGGCCCGGGCGGTTGAACACGATCTCGGTCAGGACCGCGTTGCCGATGAGCGCGCCGAGATAGAGGCCGACCACGGTGACGATCGGGATGAGCACGTTGCGTAGCGCGTGCCGCCACACGACGACGCGGCCGCCCATCCCCTTCGCGCGCGCCGTCCTGACGTAGTCCTCGCCGAGCGCCTTCAGCATGCCGGAGCGGGTGACCCTCGTCACGTAGGCCACCATGAGGAGCCCGAGATTGAGCGCCGGCAGGACGAGAGAGCCCAGCCTGTCGCCGACGCTCGACGTCCGGGGCGTCGAGATGACCGGGAACCAGCGCAGCTGCACCGCGAACACGATGAGGAGCAGGATGCCCGACACGAAGGCCGGGAAGGAGACGCCGAGCAGCGACACGATGCGGGCGAACCAATCTGCCACCCCGTCGCGACGACGCGCCGCCAGGACGCCGAGCGGCACGCCGATCGCGACCCCGATGACGATGGCGGCGAGCGTCAGCTCGATCGTGTAGGGGAGGACATGCGCGACGTCGTCGAGGATCGGCCGGTTCGTCGCGAGCGAGCGCCCGAGATCGCCGGTGGCGACCTGGCCCAGGAAGTCCGCGTATTGCACGACGATCGGCCGGTCGATGCCGAGTTTGGCCCGAAGGTCTGCCCGCGCCTGCCCGCTCGCCTGGTCGCCGAGGATCACCAGCGTCGGGTCGCCCGGCACGACCCGGACGAGCACGAAGACGACGGTCAGGACCGCGACGAGCGTCGGGATCGCGAGCAGCAGGCGCTTGAGAATGAAGCCGAGCATCCGGCCCGGTCGCGGCGGCGTGCGTCAGGTCTTGTCGGTCAGCTCCGTGATCACGGGCCCGAGGTGGATCGCGCCCTTGAAGTCGTAGCCGAAATCGACGTTTCTCTTGTGAGCCCAGACCTGGAGCGCCTCCGACATCGGGGCGGCGCAGACCTG
>CAHJXE010000327.1 GCA_903644085.1 Hyphomicrobiales bacterium | reverse complement strand
GGCGCACTCGACTTCGCGGGCGGCACGGTGGTGCACATCAATGCCGGCATCGCGGGGTTCGTGGGCTGCCTGATGATGGGCAAGCGCGTCGGCTACGGGCGCGACCTGCTGGCGCCCCACTCGCTCACCATGACGATGATCGGCGCCTCGCTGCTCTGGGTCGGCTGGTTCGGCTTCAACGCGGGCTCGAACCTCGAGGCGAACGGCACGACGGCGCTCGCGATGATCAACACGTTCGTGGCGACCGCCGCGGCGGCGCTCGCCTGGCTCTTCGTCGAGTGGGCGGGCAAGGGAAAGCCCTCGCTGCTGGGCATGGTGTCGGGCGCGGTCGCGGGGCTGGTCGCCGTGACGCCCGCGTCCGGCTTCGCGGGCCCGATGGGGTCGATCGTGCTGGGTCTCGTGGTCGGGGCCGTCTGCTACGGGTTCTGCTCGGGCGTGAAGAACGCCTTCGGGTACGACGACTCGCTCGACGTGTTCGGCATTCACTGCATGGGCGGCATCATCGGGGCGCTCGCGACCGGCATCCTGGTCGCGCCGAGCCTCGGCGGGGTGGGGCTCGTCGACTACACGGTGACGCCTGGCTCGGCCGCACCCGGCGCCTACGCGATGGGCACGCAGGTCTGGGCGCAGTTCAAGGCGGTCGGCCTGACGCTCCTCTGGTCGGGCATCGGCTCCGCGATCCTGTTCAAGGTCGTGGACGTGATCATCGGCCTGCGCGTCACGCAGGAGGAGGAGCGCGAGGGTCTCGACCTCACGGACCACGGCGAACGCGCGTACAACTACTGAGGCCTGCGCCATCTCGGGGCTCGCGGCGTAGCGGCCGCGGGCCGGACGGCGAACTGGCGCCTGATCGGGGTTCCGGGTCGCAGGCCTCCGGCCGCCCGGAACGACGGGCGAGGGGCGCGTAGGTTCGCGGCCCGGACGGACCGTGGGACTTCGACGGTGCCTAGGTCGGACGTCGCGGTCCCGGTGAGAGACGAATGTCGAGCGGCCGCGAACGGCCTCGGATCGCGGTGCTGAGCGGGGGTCCGAACCCGTCCACGTGGACGGACCCGAACGCGGCCGCGTGCCTCAGCAGATCGCATGAGGCCGCGAGGCTCGCACCGTGCTGGGCCGCCACCCCCATCAGCCGGCTCGCGACGTTGACCGCGTCGCCGATCGCCGTGATGTGCTGATGCGTGCGATGGCCGAGCCGCGAGAGGCTGACGCGCCCGAGATGGGCACCGAGCTTCACGTCGAGCGGCGCGAGGTCGCCCTCGAGGTCGCGCAACCAGCCCTTCGTGACGTCGCGCAATGCGAGCGACATCGCGAGGGCTCGCGCGGCGTCGTCCCCGCGCGTGTCGAGAAGGCCGAACAGGATCATGGCGCCGTCGCCCTGGTAGCTCGCCACGACGCCCTCGTGCGCGGTCGCGCTCTCCTCGACGAGCCCGTGGAAGGTCTCGAGCAGGTCGCGCGCCCTCTGCGGCCCGACGCTCTCGGACAGCCCCGTGAAACCGGAGAGGTCGATGAACACGATCGCGACCTGCCGCTCTTCGGGCCGCACGAGGAAGTCCGGGTCGCGGATCAGCCGCTCCGCGAGCGCGGGCTGCTGGAACGGCCTCAGCGCCAGCGCCGAGCGGGACGAGGCCGCGGAGGCAACCCGGTCGAGATAGAACCGCGCGAGAAATGCCGCGCCGCCGGCCGGGAGCGCCGCCGCCAGCGGCACGCAGACGCTCATCCAATACCCGTGCGCGAAGGCCCACGTGACAGCGCCGAGCCATGCGGCCACCAGACCCGCGCCGACCCCCAGGCCCGCGCCGACCTGCGTCAGGCCGAGAAGGACGACGAGCGCGATCGTGAGCCCGACCGCGATACCGCAATCCACGCGCCTCACCGATGAGGTTCGCACGAGCGCGTCGGGGCCGACGAGCTCGGCGAGCGCGGTCGCGGTGACCTCGACTCCCGGCAGGACAGGGTCGAAGGGCGTCGCGAAGACGTCGCCCGCGCCGGTCGCCGTGACGCCGACCACGACGGCCTTGCCGCGGAGCCGACCCCCGAGATCGCCGCCCTTCAGGATGTCGCCCGCGCTCAGCGTCGGCACGGAGCCGCGTGGTCCGTAGAACCTCAGCGCGAGGTGACGGCCGAGATCGAGCGGGATGCGCGACGCGCCGAACAGGACCGCGTCACGCTCGAAGCTCGGCGCCTCGCCGACGAAGAGCGAGGCGGCCGCGAGCGTCAGCGCCGGCACGACCGACGACCCGACCCGCACGAGCAGCGGCACGTAGCGCGGCGTGCCGCCCTCGTCGGTCGAGACGTTGACGAGTCCCGCCCCGGCACTCGACCGCACCGGCTCGATCGGTCCCAGGACGCGCTCCGCCGCGGGCAAGCCCGGGAGGGACTCGTCGGGGACGGCCGTTATCCCATCCCGGCCGAAGGTCGCGGCAGCCGCCACGACGGCGCGGGTCCGGCCGAGCGCGTCCGCGAGTGCCGTATCCGCCTCGGGCGTCGTGGCGTTCGTGAACAGCATGTCGAGCGCGACGACGCGCGCATCGCCGCCCGCGATCGCGTCGACGAGCCGCGCCAGGACGGCACGGGGCAGCGGGTACTGACCGACCGCCTGGATGGTCTCGTCGTCGATCGCCACGATCGCGACGCCGGACGGCGCAGGACGCGGCCCGACGAGGAGCGCACGCGCGTCGAGCGTGAGGTACTCGACACGGTCGAGCGGCGTCGGGCGGCCCTCCAGATGGGCGGCCGCGAGAAGCGCCGCCCAGGCGAGGCCCGCGACGCCGACCGCCGCGAAAGTCCAGGCGCGCGGCGAGACGCGCAACCTCAACGAACGAACCGCGCCATCAGGTTCTTGACCCGCGCCCTCGACCAGCGCTGGACCGACAGCGCGTCCCCGCCCTCCCGGACGTCCACGCCGTCGCCCGCCCGGAGCGTGACCGCGGCTCCGCCCGACGCGCGGGTGACCTGTACGGTCCCCCTCTCCACGAAGACGGACGTCGCGCCCGGCGCGTCGTCCACCGCGTAGCGGGTGCCGCGGACGGACGCGATGGCGCGTGGCGTCAGGATCTGAAACGGCGTTCGCCGACCGGGCGTCACGGTCACCAGGGCGGCGCCGCCTTGGACATGGGCCGAATCCGGCGACGCGCCGCCCGCGTCGTTCGACACCTTCACGTCGGTCGCCGTTTCCGCCTCGATCTTGAGCCCGTCACAGACGAGAACCTCGACCGCCGGAGGACCCGGACGGGTGGTGAGCTTGCAGCCGAGGCCCTGGGCTGAGCTCGGCGCGGGAGCCGAGCACATCGCCAGGACCATGCAGCAGAGAAGTCGCCGTGCCGTCTCGAACGCGTCCCGGTCTCGCAACAAGCCCTCCCGCGGTGTCGCCGGACACTCGAAGTCCTGGAAGACGTGCATCTATCGCGTCAACTGGCCAAGACTCCAGCCTGGAATCGATATCTGTCGACATCTGCGTCGCGTAAAGTCGAGACAAGTTGTCGGGCTGGCCTGACAAGCGTTTGCCCGCTAGATTGGAACGTCAGTCAGGATGGATCGATGGCGTCAGGATGGTTCGCGGCCGCAAGCGGCTTGGTCCTCGGGTCGCTCGTCGCGCAAGTCTGCGTCGCACAGCTCGCGATCGCCCAGACGTCCGCCCCAG
>CAHJXE010000326.1 GCA_903644085.1 Hyphomicrobiales bacterium | reverse complement strand
CAGCGCGAGCGCCGCGGCGCGGCCGATGCCGCGCGAGGCCCCGGTGACGAGCGCGACCCGCCCCTCCAGCGACACGCCCAAATCAGCCGACCTCGGCGAGGAGCGAGATCTGCTTCGCGGCCTCGCCGCGATGGTCCGTGATCGGAGTCGGGTAGTCGCCCGTGAAATAGTGGTCGGTGAATTGGGGGTTCGCGTCGTCGCGCCCCGGCTCGCCGAGCGCGCGGTACAGCCCGTCGATCGACAGGAAGGCGAGCGAATCGACCCCGAGATATTCTTGGATCTCCGCGACCGACATGCGCCAGGCGATCAGCTTGTCCTGCTCCGGCATGTCGATGCCGTAATAGTCCGCGAACTTGATTGGCGGGCAGGCGATGCGGAAATGCACCTCGGTCGCGCCCGCCTCCCGCATCATTCTGACGATCTTGCGCGAGGTCGTGCCGCGCACGATCGAATCGTCCACGAGGCAGACACGCTGGCCCTGCGTCACGGCGCGGTTGGCCGAGTGCTTCATCCGGACGCCGAGCTCGCGCACGGATTGCGTCGGCTGGATGAAGGTGCGCCCGACATAATGGTTGCGGATGATGCCGAGCTCGTAGGGCAAGCCCGAGGCCTGACTGTAGCCGATCGCCGCCGGTACGCCCGAATCCGGCACCGGTATCACCACGTCGGCCTCGACCGGCGCCTCCTGCGCCAGGATCGCCCCGATATTCTTGCGGACCGTGTAGACGGGCCGTCCGCCCACGACCGAATCCGGACGGGAGAAGTAGACATACTCGAACAGGTCGGGCCGGAGCCGATCCGCGTCGCCGGACTGGATGATCTCGACGCCCCCCTCGTCCGCGATCACGACCTCGCCGTTGGCGATGTCGCGGACGTAGCGAGCACCGATGATGTCGAGCGCGCATGTCTCGGAGGTCAGGATCGGGCAACCGTCGAGGTCGCCCAGCACCAGGGGACGGATGCCGAGCGGGTCGCGCGCGCCGATCAGCTTCTTGTTCGTCATGCCGACGAACGCGAAGCCGCCCTCGATCCGGCCGAGCGCGTCCGTGAACCGGTCGACGAAGCGGTTGCGGCGCGAGCGCGCCACGAGATGGATGACGACCTCCGTGTCCGAGGTCGCCTGGAAGATCGCGCCCTCGCGGATCAGTTCGCGGCGCAGCGTCAGCCCGTTCGAGAGGTTGCCGTTATGGGCGAGCGCGAACCCGCCCGTCTGCAACTCGGCGAAGAACGGCTGCACGTTGCGCAGCACGTTGCCGCCGGCGGTCGAGTAGCGCGTATGGCCGATCGCCTGCCGGCCCGGCAGGCGGTCGATCACCTCGGCAGACGAGAAGTTGTCGCCCACGAGGCCGAGGCGGCGCTCCGAATGGAACTGCTGGCCGTCGAACGACGTGATGCCCGCCCCCTCCTGGCCGCGATGCTGGAGCGCGTGCAGCCCGAGCGCCGTGATGGCCGCGGCATCGGGGTGCCCGAAGATGCCGAAGATGCCGCATTCCTCATGCAGCCGGTCCTCGTGCGGATCCCACGAGGACACGTCGTGCGTGACCGCCTCCGTCGAAGCCGTCATGGGACCATCCACTCTCGTCACGCTTCGGTGTAGCCGGTCCGGCGTCGTTCCGCCACGGGCGGCGCGTCCGCCGGGCCTCGCGTCAGCTCCGCTTCGGCGTCACCGTGCCGGGCACGGCCGGGGCCGAGGGGTCGACCGGCGTCTCGCCGCGCTGCTTGCGCAGCTGCGCCATCACGCCCTCGGGGTCCGGCAGCATGGTGATGATCGCGTTGCCGGTATTCTCCAGCATCGGCTTCGCGCGCGCGTTCGACGCCCAGTCGGGCATCTTGCCCTGCACGAGCCAGCTCAGGAACACCCAGCCGACCACGCAGATGAGGAGCCCGCGCGCGGCGCCGAACACGAAGCCGAGCGTGCGGTCGAGCGCGCCGATGCGCGAATCGAGGATGAAGTCGGACAGCTTGACGGTGATGATCGACACGATGAGCAGCGTCACGATGAAGATCGCGCCGATCGCCACGACGAGCGCGATGGTCGGGTTCGCGATGTGGTCCTTCACGCGTCCGAGGAGGAGCGGGTGGAGGATCCACGCCGTGCCGGCCGCCACCACCCAGGCGACGATCGCCAGGACCTCGCGCGTGAAGCCGCGCACGGCCGCGAGCAGCGCCGAGATGATCATCACGCCGATGACCACGAGATCGAGGATCGAGATGGGCAGCGAGGCCGGCATGCGAAGAGGGTCCGGGTGACAGGCGCGCGGCCGTGACGACAGGCCTTCAGCGTATAGCCCGCGGCGCACCTCGCGTCACGCGCCCTTCGGCGCGCGGCTCCCACGAGTCGTCCTCCTGTGTCTTCTCTGCCGCGCGGCGGCCCGGCGGCGCCCCGATGCGCCGACCGGACGCCACTTGCGCGACGAGCTCCGTCACATGGCTCAGAGAGGCGGTTCCGGCCGCGCGCTCGCCCTCGCCCGGCGGGGCCGGCCCGAACGCGGTCGCGAAGCCGAGCTTCTTCGCCTCCTTGATGCGCGAGCCGATCTGCGTCACCGGCCGCACCGCGCCCGATAGCCCGATCTCGCCGAAGTAGACGCTGTCGGCCGGCAGCGGCGTTGCGGCGAGCGACGACACGAGCGCCGCCGCGGCCGCGAGGTCCGCCGCGGGCTCCGTGATGCGAAGCCCTCCCGCGACGTTGAGGTAGACGTCGTGCCCCCCGAGCTTGACGCCGCCATGCGCCTCCAGGACCGCGAGCACCATCGAGAGCCGGGCCGGGTCCCAGCCGACGACGGCGCGGCGCGGCGTGCCGAGCGAGGTCGGGGCGACGAGCGCCTGGATCTCGACGAGGAGCGGGCGTGTCCCTTCCATGCCGGCGAAGACCGCGGTGCCGGGCGTCGCGAGGTCACGCCCGGCGAGGAACAGCTCCGAGGGGTTCGGCACCTCGGCCAAACCGCCATCCGTCATCTCGAAGACGCCGATCTCGTCCGTCGGGCCGAAGCGGTTCTTGGCGGCCCGCAAGATGCGGAAATGGTGTGCGGGATCGCCCTCGAACGAGGCGACGCAATCCACCATGTGCTCGACCACGCGGGGCCCGGCGATCTGGCCGTCCTTGGTGACGTGCCCGACCAGGATGATGGCCGTACCCTTGGTCTTCGCGAACCGGATCAGCGCCTGGGCGCTGCCGCGCACCTGGCTGACGGTGCCCGGCGCGGACTCGACCGTCTCGGTCCACATGGTCTGGATCGAATCGATCACCGCGAGGCGCGGGGCCGCGCCGTGGCCCAGCGTCGCCACGATATCCTCGACGTTCGTCTCCGCCGCGAGTTCAACCGGCGCGCCGGACAACCCGAGGCGGTCGGCGCGCAGGCGCACCTGGCCGACCGCCTCCTCGCCCGAGATGTAGGCGACGCGGTGCCCGGCCCGCGCCAGCGCGGCCGAGACCTGGATCAGCAGCGTCGACTTGCCGATCCCGGGATCGCCCCCGATGAGGACGACCGATCCCGGCACGAGCCCGCCGCCGAGCACGCGGTCGAACTCGGCGTTGCCCGTGCGGGTGCGCGGCATGTCCGCGCTCTGGCCGGCCAGCCCCTCCAGCGGGAAGACGCGGCCCTTGGCGCGCGACGGACGGGTCGCGGCGGGTCCGGCGAGCGGACCGCCGCCGCCCG
>CAHJXE010000325.1 GCA_903644085.1 Hyphomicrobiales bacterium | reverse complement strand
GCCCGGCCCGGACGAGCATGCCGAGCGCGAGATGTGGGCAGGCGGTGGCGTCGAGCGGGCGGTATTCGAGGTTGAAGCTCTGCGCCGGGTCGCGCCCGCCCAGCGTCGGCGTCGGGCAGACGCGCAGGCTCGCCTCGCGGTCCTGCTCGCCGAGCCAGGTATAGCTCGAACTCCAGTTGTGCGGCTTGAGGCGCAGGTACGACACGGGGGTGGGCGCCGTGACCGCGAGCAGCGCCGGCATGTGGCGCAGGATGCCGGCCGCGAAGGACCCGCCCATGTCCGAGAGCCGCCCCGGCCCGGCCGGGTCGAACAGCGCGTTGCGGCCGTCGGATGCCGCGAGACTCATGTGCACGTGGACGCCGTTGCCGACCGCGTCGGGCGCCGTCTTCGGCGCGAAGGTCGCCGTGAGGCCCGCGAGGCGGATCACCTCGCGGGCGATCTCGCGCAACGCCACCGCGTCGTCCGCGATCGCGAGGCCCTGCCTCGGCCCGACCACGATCTCGAACTGGTCGGCGCCGTATTCCGCCAGCACCGTCTCGGGCGACAGTCCGGCCTCGGAGAGCGCCGCGACCAGGACGGGTCCGAACGGGTCGACGCGCCGCATCGCGGCCAGCGAGAAGGCGGGCGCGGCGGGCGACGTCGACCCGATCAGGGTGAACTCGTGCTCGAACGCGCCGACGAGTTCGAGACCGGTCTCGACCCCCAGCTCGTCCAGAGCCGCGCGGAGAAAGCTGCGCGGGCACGCGGCCCAGGGCGCGCCGTCGAGTTCCACGACGTCGCACATCACGGTGTCGAGCGGCGTCGCGGCCCCGGGCACGTGGCAGGCGTAGCGCGCGTCGCGGTCGGGCCGGAGGCGCAGGTCGCCCGCCGAGCCCCATGGGTTCGGGTCCGCGATGACGTCGAACGGCGTCAGCGAGGCGTTCGCCGGCACCCAGCCGACACTCGTCGACGGGTCCTCCTCGTAGCGCCGCGCCGGCACCGAGCGGCCTCGCGTGATCGCCGCGTAATCGGTCGTGACCAGCGTGACCAGCGGCACGGGCTCGACCGAGCTCACGCGAGCTCCTCGAGGCGGCGCACGACCGTGTCGGTGTCGGTGGTCCAGCAATAGCCCCCGAAGGCGCGCAGAGCCGCCTCGTGCCGCTCGGCCGTGTAGGTCGCGCAAGCGTCGCGCGGGACCGTCACGAGGTAGCCGCGGTCGGCGGCGTCGCGCACCGCCATGTCGACGCACTGGTCGGTCACGATCCCGGCGACGATCAGGTAGCGGACGTCGAGATTGCGCAGCACGTAGTCGATGTTCGTCGAGTTGAAGACGCCGGACGAGGTCTTGGGCAGCACGATCTCGTCGTCGCCGGGTGCGAGCGCGTCGACGATCGCGCCCTCCGGGGCGCCGCGCGGCACCAGGATGCCGGACAGCTTGTGGTCGAGCGACCGGTCCCGCCCGTCGCGCGTCAGGGCCTCGATGACGGTGTGGAGGACCTCGATCCCGGCCGCACGGGCGGCCCGGAGCAGCCGTGCCTGGTTGGGGATGACCGTCTCGGCCAGGCCCCGGTAGAACGCCTCGTCCTGCGGACCCGCCACGTGCGCGGGATCGAGCCCCGGCTCCGTGAAGACCCGCTGCATGTCGACGAGGAGCAGCGCCGTCTCGGCGCGCCGATAGGCGTCGTCGCGCGTCATCGTCCGCTCTCAGGCGCGGCGGATGTTCCAGAACAGGGGCGGGCCCTTCAGCATGCCCGTCAGATCGCTGCGGAACGCCGTCAGCTGGGCGACCTGCCCGACCGGGATGTAGGGCACGTCCACGAAGGCCTGGACCTGCATCTTGCGCGCGATGTCGGCCTGCTCGGCCGGGCCGGGAGCCTGGCCCCATTCCGCGCGCAGCCTCTCGATCTCGGGGCTGTGGCACCAGCCGTTCGCCGCGATGTCGTCGCCGCGCAGCAGGCCGTGGATCGCCGGGTTCAGGTGGTCGCCGCCCGAGAACCAGGACATGAACGCGCTCCAGCCGCCCTCCGTCGGTCCCTCCTTCTTGGCGCGGCGCTGCACCAGGGAGCCCCAGTCCATCGCCTGGACGTCCACGTTGAACCCGGCCTTCGACAGGTTGTCCGCGATGACGTCGGTCGGGAGCGCGTTGATCTGCAGGTCGCCCGGCCGCATCAGGACGATCGGCTCGCCCCCATAGCCGGCCGCGTCCAGCATCTTCTTGACCGCCGCGGGATCGCGCGGCGAGGTCAGAGCCGACATGCCGGCATCGGTCGCCAGCGCCGTGCCGGGGCAGAAATACCCGAGCTTGTCGTTGTAGTATCTCGGGTCCGTGCCGGAGACCGACGTCACGACGTCCGTCTGGCTGATCGCCGCCATCATGGCGCGCCGGATCGCCGCGTTGTTCGTCGTCGACTGGAGCTGGTTGACCCGAAACACGCCCACGTAGCCGGTCGGGTCGAGCACGTCGACCGAGAGCCCCTTCGTGGTGCGCAGGCTCGGGAGCAGGTCGGAGCTCGGGAGCTCCAGCCAGTGGATCTCGCCCGTCTTCAGCGCCGCGGCGGCCGTCGAGGCGTCGGGGATGACCTTCCACTCGATGCGATCGAAGTTGACGACCTTCGGGCCGCTCGTCCCGTCCGGCGTGCCGCCGGGGCGCGGCACGTAATCCGCGAAGCGCTCGTAGACCACGCGGTCGCCCGAGATCCGCTCGTTCGCCACGAACTTGTAAGGCCCGCTGCCGATCATCTCGGTGATCGGCTTCATCGCGTCGCCCGCCACGATGCGCTCCGGCATGATCGCCGCCATCATGAGCGCGGTCTTGCCGAGCGCGCTCGGGAGGAGCGGGAAGGGGCGCTTGAGGCGGAACACGATCATCCGGTCGTCGGGCGCGGAGAGCTCGTCGGTGGCGGCGAACAGCGCCTTGCCGAAATCGTCGCGCTGGCCCCACCGCTTCAGGCTGGCCACGCAGTCGCGGCCCCGCACGGGCTCGCCGTCGTGGAACTTGAGCCCCCCGCGGAGCGTCAGCGTCCAGAGCTTGCCGTCGTTCTCGGTCTTCACGCCCTCGACCATCTGCGGCTGGGCCTGGAACCTGGTGTCCTGGCCGAACAGCGTGTCGAACACGAGGTAGCCGTGGTTGCGCGTGACGTAGGCCGTCGTCGAGCTCGGATCGAGGAGCGTCAGGTCCGCGTGCGGCACGAAGCGCAGGACGCGCTGGTCGGCCCCGCGGGCGATCCGGGGTGCCGCGAGCGCCGTGGCGCCGACCGCCGCCAGCTGAACGAAACGTCGCCGATCCATGCGCGCTCTCCCGAGATCCTACTGTCCCGACCGTGCGAAAATCATTCCATGTTTGAGGATGACCGCGCAACTCTGTAGCCATCCGGACGCGAGGGAGTGCAGCATGATGCACGGGCGGGACGACGCGATCGAGGACCTGTGCCGTACGCTGCGGGACGATCTCGCGGGCCGTACCGACGAACTCGTCGAGCTGACGCAGCGGCTCGTGCGCATCCCGTCCGTCAACCCGAAATTCCTCGCCGACCCGGCCTTCAACCGGGAAAGCGAGGTCCAGGACGCGATCGAGGGAGAGCTCGGCGCGCTCGGCTTCGCGACGCGGCACGGCGAACCGCTGCCGGGCCGCCCCAACGTGATCGGGCGGTGGGAGGGCACGGACCGGCGAAGCCTCGCGCTCTGCGGCCATG
>CAHJXE010000324.1 GCA_903644085.1 Hyphomicrobiales bacterium | reverse complement strand
CTCGACCCGGTGCGACGCCAGGATCTTCGACGCGCGGCGCAAAGCGGAGCCGACGATTTCCCCGATGTCATGCGGGGCGAGGTTCGGCGCGACGGCGCCCGATTCGAGCTTCGTCATGTCGAGCAAGTTCGCGATGAAGCGGTTGAGGCGCTCGGATTCATCGATCATGGTGGCAATCAGCTCTGCCTTGTCGTCGGCCGCGAGGTCGGCATCGAGGTCGCGCAGCGTCCCGGCCGCCCCGAGGATGGCGGCGAGCGGCGTCTTCAGGTCGTGCGAGATCGAGGTGAGGAGCGCCTGCCGCAGCCGGTCGGTCTCGGCCGCGAGCTTCGCGCGGTCGAGATCCTCCACGAGGCACACGCGCTCGATCGCGAGCGCGCCCTGGTCCGATAGCGCGTCGAGGAGCCGGCTCTGGTCCGGCGTCAGGATCGGGCCGGGCTTGTCGCCGTCGAGCCCGATGACGCCGATCGCGCCCCGCCCGGTGCGCATGGGCAGGAACAGGCGTTTCGCGCCGGGCAGGGTCTCGGCCCCGCGGCCCGCCGGCTTGTCGTGCTCGTGCGCCCAGCGCGCCGCCGCGAGATCGGCCTCGTCGAGCAGGTCCTCGGGCGGGTAGCCGGCCCGGACCGCGAGCGACCCGGCCTCGGGCAGGAGCAGCACGACCCGGACCTTCAGCATCGAGGCGATCTGGAACGCCGTGACCCAGAGCACATCGTCGAGCGCCCCGCAGCCCGCGAGCTTGCGACTGAAGCTGTAAAGCGCCTCCGTGGTGCGGGCGCGCATGCCGGCCGCGACTGCCTGGAGCCGCGCGCGGGCCGCGAGGTTCGAGACGAGGATCGCCACCAGAGTGAAGACGAGGAGCGCCGCGACGTTCGTCGGGTCCGCGATGGTCAGCGTGTAGAGCGGCGGCAGGAAGAAGAAGTTGTAGGCAAGCGAGGAGAGCACGACGGAGAACAGCGACGGCCATAGCCCGAACCGGACCGCGACGCCCACGACCGAGGTCAGGAAGATCAGGTCGACGCTCTCCAGCCCGATCAGCGGCCGCGCGATTTGGCCGAGCGCGAGCGCGAGCGCGACCCCGATGGCGGCCGCGACATGTGGGATCGGCTCCGGCGAGGTCTGGGGGGCCGCGACCGCGACCCGCGAGGTCGGATCGCGACCGGGCTCCTCGCCGGGAATCACGTGGACGCTGATGTTCCCGGCCCGGCGCACGAGGTCGTGCACCACGGAGCCGTTCAGGATCTCGAACCAGCGCGACCTCGTCGATTTGCCGATCACGATGTGGGTCGCGTTGTTCTCGCGTGCATAGGCGATCACGTCGTCCGCGATGCGGTGCGCGACGCCGGGCACCGTCACGGCCTCGCCGCCGAGCTGCTCCGCGAGCCGCAGCGTCTCGACGAGGCGACCGCGCTGCGCCTCGCCCAGCAAAAGCCCGCGCCGGCCCTCGACCGAGAGCGCGGTCCAGGGCGCGTGCAGTCGGTCCGCGAGGCGTTTCGCGTAGCGCACGAGCCCGGCCGAGCGCGGGTCCTCGCTGACGCACACGAGGATGCGCTCGCCGGCCGCCCACGGGCCGACGATCGCGTGGGCCTGCATGTGGGAGAGGAGTTGCTCGTCGACCCGCTGGGCGGTGCGCCGCAAGGCGAGTTCACGCAAAGCCGTCAGGTTGCCGGGCGAGAAGAAATGGTTCAGCGCCCGCTCGGCATGGCGCGGCACGTAGACCTTGCCGTCGCGCAGTCGCTGCAGCAGGTCGTCCGGCGTCAGGTCGACGAGCTCGATCTCGTCCGCCGCGTCGAGCACCCGGTCCGGCACCGTTTCGCGCACGCGGATGCGCGTGATCTGGGCCACGACGTCGTTCAGGCTCTCGACGTGCTGGATGTTCAGCGTCGTGTAGACGTCGATCCCGGCGCCGATCAGCTCCTCGACGTCGTTGAAGCGCTTCGGATGACGGCTACCGGGCGCGTTGGTGTGGGCGAGCTCGTCGACGAGGACGAGCGTCGGACGCCGCGCCAGGACCGCGTCGAGGTCCAACTCGTCCAGTGCTCTCCCCTTGTAGTCGAGCACGTGGCGCGGCGCGGTCTCCAGGCCCTCGATCAGCGCGGCCGTGTCCGCGCGCCCGTGCGTCTCCACGATGCCGATGACGACATCGACGCCCTCGCGCCGACGCGCTTGAGCGTTCTGAAGCATCTCGTAGGTTTTGCCGACACCGGGGGCCGCCCCGAGGAAGATCTTGAGGCGGCCACGCGGGTCACCCTCGCGCCGCGCGGCCGCGAGCAGGGCGTCAGGCGAAGGGCGGCGGGGTCCGGCGTCGCTCACCCGATCCTCATGCTGAGGTGCCGAGCGAAGCTCGGCCTCGAAGCACGTAGGCGCGCGCCATCTGGACCCTCCTTCGAGGCCACCTGCGGCGACACCTCAGGATGAGGTCGCGATCGGCAAGGTATCTTATCGCGACGCTCTATCCAGCGCCATGTTGAGCGCCAGCACGTTGATGCGCGGCTCGCCGAGAATGCCCAGCAGCCGGCCCTCGACATGCTCTGCGACGAGCTGCCGGACACGCTCCTCGGGCAGGCTGCGCGCCTTCGCGACTCGGCCGGCCTGGAACAGGGCGGCCTCGGGCGAGATATGTGGGTCGAGCCCCGAACCGGAGGTCGTCACGAGATCGGCCGGGACCTCGGCGGCCGGGTTCTCGGCCTTGAGCGTCGCGGCATCCGTCCTCACGCGGTCGACGAGGACAGCGTTGGTGGGGCCGAGATTGGAGCCGCCCGAGTTCGAGGCGTTGTAGGGCGCCGGCACGGTCTTCGTCGCGTCCGCCGGATCCGCGGCCGTCGTCGCGGAGGGGCGTCCGTGGAAGTAGCGGTCGCTCGTGAAGGCCTGCCCGATCAGCGCGGAGCCGACAACCGTCCCGTTGCGCTCCACGACGCTCCCGGCCGCCTGCGCCGGGAAGAGCAGCCCGGCGATGCCCGTCATGGCGAGCGGGTAGGCGAGGCCCGTGATCAGGGTCAGCGCGACCACGAGGACGAGGGCGGGGCGAAGATCTTTCAGCATGACGGTAATCCTCAGGCCAGATGAAGCGCGCTGATCGCGAGATCGATCAGCTTGATCCCGACGAACGGGACCACCATCCCGCCCAGCCCGTAGACGAGGAGGTTGCGGCGCAGGAGAGACGCCGCCCCGACCGCCCGGTAACGCACGCCCTTCAGCGCGAGCGGGATCAGCGCCACGATGACGAGCGCGTTGAAGATGATCGCGGACAGGATGGCGCTCTGCGGCGAGGCGAGCCCCATGACGTTGAGCGCGCCGAGCTGAGGGTAGAAGGCGAGGAACATTGCCGGGATAATGGCGAAATACTTCGCGACGTCGTTCGCGATCGAGAAGGTCGTCAGCGCACCCCTCGTCATGAGAAGCTGCTTGCCGATCTCCACGATCTCGATGAGCTTGGTCGGGTCGGAATCGAGATCCACCATGTTGCCGGCCTCGCGGGCCGCGACCGTGCCGGTGTTCATCGCGACGCCGACATCGGCCTGGGCGAGCGCTGGCGCGTCGTTGGTGCCGTCGCCGCACATGGCGACGAGCTTGCCTTTCTGTTGCTCGTCACGGATGAGCTTCAGCTTGTCCTCCGGGGTCGCCTGCGCGAGAAAGTCGTCGACGCCGGCCTCGGCGGCGATCGCCGCCGCGGTCATCGG
>CAHJXE010000323.1 GCA_903644085.1 Hyphomicrobiales bacterium | reverse complement strand
CGCGGCCCCGGCCTCGCCCAGGACGCCGCCGAGGCTGTCGCGGACCGCTTCCGCCCGGATGCCGCAGCGCGTCGCGACGCTCTCCGCGACGCCCCGGCCCGTCGCGGGCAGGACGAAATGCGCGATGTCGGAACCGGTGAGCCCAGCCTTGTCGAGGACGCCCGAGACCGCCCGCGGCACGAGCTTGCCGTAGCCTTCCTCGCGGACCCAGCGGGCCTCCCAGCCGTAGTCGAAGTCGCGGTCGGCCTCGCGGAAATGATCGACGAAATCGGCCGAGACCGAGCAATCCGCCACGAAGCGGGCCAGGCCCTCGTCCGGGCCGACCAGCATCGCGGCGGCCGCGTCGCCGTTCGTCAGCTCGGCCTCGGAGCCCGGGCGCGCGCGGCGCTTCTCGGACGCGATGCACAGGACCGGGCCCGCGCCGGCCGCCCGCACCGCCTGGATCAGCGCCGAGAGGCCGGCGCGCTGGCTTCCGCCGAGATCCAGCGTCGCGACGCGGTCGTCGAGGTTCAGCGCCTCCTTGACGATCCCGGCATTCTGGCGATCCGCGAAGGGCGCGGTCGTCGAGGCCAGAAACAGGGACGCGACCCCGTCCCGCGCGACGCCGTCGAGGCAATCGCGCGCGGCCTCGACCGCCATCGTGACCGCATCCTCGTCCCAGCCCGCGAAGGCGCGCTCGCCGCGCGACAGCGCTTTCAGGCTTGGGTTGAACCAGGCATGCGCGGCGACGACCGCCGCCCGCTGGAGCCGCTGGTGTGGAACATAGGCCCCGAAGGCAGAGATCCCGACCATGATGCCCAGATGACTAGGCCCCCGGTCACGCGGCTGTCAATTCTCCGACCGGCCAGCCGGCTTTTCCCGTGATCGACCCGTTCGCCGCGCGTGGCGACGACCCCGGCCGACCCGTGAGGAGTTCGGGGGCTGTCATGGATCCGTCACCTGGGCGTCATACAAGGATGTGTCCGGACGCTCGTGGCGCCGTGCGGCGGCATCCTGCAGCGGCGTTCCATGCGAGACCGGGCGGAGCAGGATCTGGCGGGTCGAGGGTGATGGACGCACGCATGCGGGTCATGGTCGTCGAGGACGAAGAGGCGTTGACCACGCTGCTTCGCTACAACCTCGAGGCCGAGGGCTACGACGTCGAGACCGTCGACCACGGCGAGGAGGCGGATCTCGCGTTGCGCGAGCACGTGCCGGATCTCCTGTTGCTCGACTGGATGCTCCCCGGCCTGTCGGGCGTCGAGCTCTGCCGGCGCCTGCGGCTGAGGCGGGAGACCGAGCGGCTCCCCATCATCATGCTGACCGCGCGGGGCGAGGAGGCGGACCGCGTGCGCGGCCTCGCGACCGGCGCTGACGATTACGTGGTGAAGCCCTTCTCCGTCCCGGAACTGCTGGCACGGGTGCGGGCGCTGCTGCGCCGCGTGAAGCCGGCCGAGATCGCCGAGCGGTTGGCCGCCGGGGACCTGGAGATGGACCGCGTCCAGCACCGCGTGCGGCGCGCCGGCCGCGACCTCCATCTCGGGCCGACCGAGTTCCGCCTCCTGGAGTTCCTGATGCGCAGCCCCGGCCGGGTCTTCTCGCGCGAGCAACTCCTGAACAGCGTGTGGGGACGCGACGTCTATATCGACGAGCGCACCGTCGACGTGCATGTCGGGCGCCTGCGCAAGGCGCTGGCCGACACGCACGAGCGCGACCCGATCCGCACCGTCAGGGGCTCGGGCTACGCGTTCGACGAGACCTTCGGGTAGGGCGTCGCGCCAGCCTCACGCCCTCAAGCGCCGCCGCTCGGCGGCGGGCTGGTAGGCGATGCGGCAATGCTCCGTGCAATACGGCATGCCGGATGCGGCCCGCGCGCCGCAGAACGCGAAATCGGGCTTCGACGGGTCGCCGATCGGCCACTTGCACATCGAATCCCGCAATTCCAGGATCCCGACGCGCTTCGATTCCGGCAACGCGATGTCGCGCGCCCAGCGATGGTCGGCGCCCGTCTCGGCCGGCGCCGGGCCGGCCTGGTCGACGCTCGGCAGCGCCTGCTCGTTCGCGGGCGGGGCCGTCGAGATCAGCTTCGGCTTGGCGGGACGCTGAGGGGTCGGTGCTCCTGCCTTGACGCGTCCCGAGAGACCGAGGCGGTGGACCTTGCCGATGACGGCGTTGCGCGTCACCCCACCGCCGAGCGCGGCCGCGATCTGGCTGGCGCTGAGCCCCTCGCCCCACAGCTTCGCCAGCGTGGCGACGCGGTCGTCCGTCCAACTCGTGGCCGCATCCATCATCCGCCGCTCCTCCCGGACCGCCACCGTCCGAATCCGAATCCCTCACCGGCCACGATCGAGTTGACCGCGTCGCCACGCTCGCTGCTGGTGAGATGTCGCCGGACGACGCCACCTGTCCGACGGCTGGAACCTACCCGACCCGTCGAGTCGGGCGCAAGAGTCCCCCCGAATCAGGTTCGATTATCCCCAGGCGGATTTCAGCCGGGATCTGCCGGACAGGCGGCACCTCCGGAATAAAGCTTGGCCCTATCCCGTCCCTCTGTCGGGCTCTGCAGCCCTCAGGAGAACACCATGAGAGTGACGATGATCGCGGCCGCGCTGGCGGCCGGCCTCTTCGGGACGGCGGCCGTCGCGCAGACCGCCATGGAGCCCACCAAGGTCGCCGATACGTCGAAGGGCAAGACGCTCGTCGATCCCAAGGGCATGACCCTCTATGTGTTCGACCGCGATGCGGCCGGGAAGTCGGCCTGCAACGGTCCGTGCGCGACGAATTGGCCGCCGCTGATGGCGACCGCGACCTCGAAGGCGATGGGCGACTACACGGTGGTGACCCGTGATGATGGTGCCATGCAATGGGCCTACAAGGGCAAGCCCCTCTACACCTGGTCGAAGGACGCGAAGATGGGCGACGTGACCGGCGACGGCTTCAACAACATCTGGCACGTCGCTCAGCCGTGATGAAGCGGGACTGACCGCGTCGTCGAGACCATACGTTGGACGAGGTCGCAGCCCTCATCGAACCGCAGATCCCGGCGCTCCGACGCTACGCGTGGGCGCTGGTGCGGGACCGTGAGGCGGCGGACGACCTCGTCCAGGATTGCCTGGAACGCGCGATCGGGCGCTGGCACTTGCGGCGTCGCGATGCCAGCCTCAAGGCGTGGCTCTTCGCGATCCAGCACAACCTCTTCATCGACCGGACCCGGCGCGCCCGCCGCGACCGGGTGCTCGTCGACGGCGCGGACGTGTCGGGCATCCCCGATCCGCTGGTCGAGCAGGACGGACGCAGCGGGGTGCGCGACATTCTCCTGTGCCTCGACGCGCTCGCGGCCGACCAGAAGGAGATCATCCTGCTGGTCGGGGTGGAGGACCTGTCCTACGCCGAGGCGGCGCGCGTCCTCGGCATCCCGATCGGGACCGTCATGTCGCGGCTGAGCCGCGGCCGCGAGCGGCTCCGCCATCTCCTGGAGGCCCACGCCGTGCCGAGCCTGCGGAGGGGGAAATGACCGACCCGCGCCTGCCGGTCGGCGAGGACGACATCGCGGCGCTCGTCGACGGGCGCATCGAGCCCCGGCGCCGCGAGTTGGTCGAAGCCGTACTCGCCGCGCAACCTGCCCTCGCGGTGCGCGTGAAAGCCGATCGCGAGATCCGCGCGGCTTTGCGCGCGCGCCTCGACGGCAAGGCGGAGGAG
>CAHJXE010000322.1 GCA_903644085.1 Hyphomicrobiales bacterium | reverse complement strand
CCTCGGCCGCGCGCAGGATGCGCACCGTCGCTTCCGTCACGATGCCGAGCTGCCCCTCCGACCCGACCACGATGCCGAGGAGATCCAAGCCCGGACTGTCGAGATGCGTGCCGCCGATCTCGAGGATCGTGCCGTCCATCAGCACCATCGTGACGCCCAGGATGTTGTTGGTCGTCACGCCGTATTTCAGGCAGTGCGCGCCGCCCGAATTCATCGCGATGTTGCCCGCGATCGTGCAGGCGAGCTGGCTCGATGGGTCGGGCGCGTAGAAGAAGCCCTCGTGCACGACTGCGCCCGAGATCGCCAGATTGGTGATCCCGGCCTCGACCCTTGCGATCCTGTTCTCGAAATCGAGGTCGAGCACACGCGACATCTTCGAGATGCCGATCACGACGGCGTCCTCCTGCGGGATCGCGCCGCCTGCGAGCGATGTTCCCGCGCCGCGCGGCACTACTTTCACGCCGTGCCGGTTACAGTATGCGAGGACGGCCGAGACTTCAGCGGTGGACGACGGCAGGACGACCGCGAGAGGCATGCGCCGATACGCCGTGAGACCGTCCGTCTCGAAAGCGCGCCGCTCGTCCAACGAGATCACCAACGCTTCGGGGGCCACCAGATCGGCAAGCCCCGCCACAATCTCGTCGCGTCGCGCCAGAATAGCCGGATCCGGCTCGGGGAATGCGATCGACATGAGGCCACCTCCACAATTACCGGCACAACATAGTCTCGCGCGATCCCCGAAGCGAGGCTGATGGTCGAGCGCGCCGCCGTTTCGATCTGGGCCGTGAACCGATCGTCACGTTGTCACGACATCGAAATCGCCCGTATTCCAGATTCCGGCAATCCCGATGCCGTTCAATTCACGGTCCAAGGCAGCAAGTGCTGCATAATCTTTCGAAAACTCCGTGGACTTCGAATTCTGCGTAGATTAGGGACTTGCGTCGTCAGGACGAGAGACCGAAAGATGGATCTCGTCAACGAATCGAAAGAGTGAATCGAAATGGATGCATCCCCCGAGACCGGTGCTCAAGAACTCGTGGAGCTGACGAGCGATATCGTGTCGGCTTACGTGGCCAACAACAAGGTTGCGACGAGCGAGCTTCCGGACGTGATCGCATCGATCCATGCGGCGCTTCGCGGCCTCGACGAGAAGAAGCCTGCAGAGCCCGAGAAGCTGACACCGCTGATGCCGATCAAGAAAACGATCACGGCCGACTACTTGATCAGCCTGGAGGATGGCCGTCGGTACAAGTCGCTGAAGCGGCACCTGTCCGGACGTGGCCTGTCTCCCGTCGAGTATCGGGAAAAATGGGGTCTGGCGAAAGACTATCCGATGGTGGCGCCGAATTACGCCAAGCAACGCTCCGAACTCGCCAAGGCTCTGGGTCTCGGCCAGCAGCGCCGCAAGAAGGTCGAGGCGGCCGCACCTCCGCCCCCTGCCCCGGAAGCCGCTCCGCGCCGTCGCGGTCGACCGAAGGCCGCTGTCGCCGCTTGACGCACCACGCGACACCGCCGTTCACGACATGTCCGAAGAGCCGGCGATCGACAACGATCGGCCGGCTTTTCGGGTGAGCGGGTACAGATCGACGATCGCCTCCCGGCCTCGCAAGAGAGCGACCGGAGACTTATCTTGCGGGACATGAACCCGTCTCTATCCGTCCTCGACCTCTCCTTCGTGACGTCTGGTCGCCCGCCGAGTGCGGCGTTGCGGGACTCGATCGAACTCGCGCGGTATTGCGACCGGCTCGGCTTCGTCCGCTACTGGCTGGCCGAGCACCACAACTTGCCCTCCGTCGCAAGCCCTGCGCCCGAGATCATGATCGGGCAGATCGCGGCGGTCACCTCGCGCATCCGCGTCGGCTCCGGGGGCATCATGCTGCCGAACCACGCGCCCCTGATGGTGGCCGAGCGGTTTCGCATGCTGGAGGCGCTGTTTCCCGGCCGCATTGATCTGGGGCTCGGGCGGGCTCCCGGTACCGACGGGATCACGGCGGTCGCGTTGCGGCGTCACCAGGAGAACCGCGGCGGCGACGAGTTCCTGGAGCGGCTCCAGGAACTGATCTTGTGGGAGACGGGCGGCTTCCCGGCCGGGCATCCGTTCGGGCGCGTCGTCGCGATGCCGTCGGACATGAGTCTGCCGCCCCTGTTCCTGCTCGGCTCATCCGGCTACTCGGCCCGGCTCTCGGCGCAACTGGGTATGGGCTTCGCGTTCGCGCATCATTTCGCCACGCACGACGTGCATGACGCGATGCAAGCCTACAGGTCGGGCTTCACGCCCTCGGTCTGGCGCGAGACGCCGCTCGCGCTGCTGGCGGTCTCGGTTATCTGCGCCGAGACGAACGAGGAGGCCGAGCGCCTCGCGACGAGCCAGGATCTGTCATGGCTGCGACGGGAGCGTGGGGAGTTCGGCCCCTTGCCGAGCGTGGAGGAGGCGAGCGCGGTCACGTATTCGGACCATGACCGCGAGCGGATCCGGCACAACCGCGCGCGCATGTTCGTGGGCTCCGCCGAGGGCGTCCGTGATCGGCTCCAGGCTTTCGCGGCCTCCACCGGCGCGGACGAGATCCTGATCACGTCCTCGATCCATGATCAGGCCGCGCGCCGGCGCTCCTACGAACTCCTCGCGCGGGCTTTCAGCCTACCCGTCGCGCTCGCGGCGTGACGCTCACAGCGCCATGCCGTCACCGGTCGTGAGGCGCTCAGACGTCTTGGTCCGGATGGTCATGGCGTTGCCGCGCCAGACGATGTCTTCGGCGAACCACGCGTAGATCCACATCCGGACGACCAGCACGTCGCGCGTGAGGAAGGCCAGGGGGCTTCGCCAGGAAAGGAACCACCCTTGCGACCGGGCGAGCAGCGCCTCGCCGCCGTACCACGAGCCGAGGATCGCGAGGACGATCAGTGCGGGGTTCCAGCCGTAGGACCAAGATGCCGCGAGCCCGGCCGCCAGCGGGACCAGGGGACCGGACACGATCTCGGGCGCGAAGAACAGCGGGAAGGTGACGCGACGCAGCCTCCCCCAGCGCAGTTGCCTGTCCCAGACCTCCTGGCCGTTGCGGGGGCCGAGCGGCTGCTCGAATGGCGAGTCGACGAGATGCACGTGAAGGCTCGCGTCACGGATAATCTTCGTCGCGGCCGCATCCTCGGCGATATCCTGGGAGAGCGCCGCGATGCCGCCCTTCGACTCGAGGAAGTCGCGACGCCAGAGCAGCGTCTTCCCTTGCGCGAAACCGAGGCCCATCGCTTCGCCGACATACTGCCAGCGCGCCTGCAACGTATTCAGGAATGCGCACTCGACCTCGGCCCAGAACCCGTCCGGCCGGGAACCGGCAGGCGTCGAACACACGAGACCCGTATCGTGCCGCCAATTGCCGAATAGCCGCTGGACGTAGTCGCGCGGCATCAGAAGGTTCGAATCCGCCAGGATGATCCAGTCGTGCTGGGCCGCGTTCCAGCCCTTCACGCAGTTGTTCAACTTCGGGTTGTGGCTGACGAGATCCTCGCCGACGAGCAGGCGCGACGGAATCGCCGGGTGTTGCGCCATCAGCCGGTCCAAGACCGGGATGATCGGATCGCTCGCGTCGGCCACGCAGAACACGTTCTCGTAGCACGGGTAGTCGAGTTGGAAGCCTGATCGCAACGTCTCCGCGCTGAACGGCTCGAGCCCGCAGACCGGCCGCACGATGCTCACCGGCGGCG
>CAHJXE010000321.1 GCA_903644085.1 Hyphomicrobiales bacterium | reverse complement strand
CCGCGGCGATCGCCGCCGCCGCGATCACGCCGGCGGCCGGGCCGGAGAGCGCGGTGCGTACCGGCAGCCGGCGCGCGGAGGCGGTCGACATGACGCCGCCGTTCGACTGCACGATGTGGAACTCGCCCGCGAAGCCGCCTTCCGCCAGCGCCCCGTCGAGCTTCGCCAAGTACGAGCCGACCACCGGCTGGAGATAGGCGTTGAGCGCGGTCGTCGAGCTGCGCTCGAACTCGCGGATCTCCGGCAGGATCTCGGAGGAGGCCGAGATGTGCTCGTTCGGCCAATTCTCGCGCGCGGCCCGCAGCGCCACTCGCTCGTTCTCGCGGTTCGCGTAGGCGTTCACGAACACGATCGCGAGCGCCTCGGCGCCCGCCGCGACCAGCGTCCGGCAGGCCTGGCGCACCTCGTCCGGATCGAGGGCCTGACGGACCGTCCCGTTCGCCAGCGTGCGCTCGTCGACCTCGAGCCGCATGTCGCGGTCGATCACGGGCACGAAGTCGCCCCCGAGCCCCCAGGTCCGGCGTCGGTCGCGCCGGCGCATCTCCAGCACGTCGCGGAAGCCGCGCGTGGTGATCAGCCCGACCTTCGCGCCCTTGCGCTCGAGCAGCGCGTTCGTGCCGACCGTCGTGCCGTGGATGATCGACGCGAGGTCGCGGACCGGACCGAATGTCTCGAGCCCCGCGATGAAGCCGCTCGCCTCGTCGCCCCGGTTTGACGGCACCTTCGCGGTGCGGAACGTGCTGGCCTCCGCGTCGAAATAGAACAGGTCGGTGAAGGTCCCGCCAACATCGACGCCCACGATGGCGGCGGTCACGAGCGCGCTCCCCGCGCCGTCTCATCTGGCGCGGGTCCCCTCTCCCAGGGGGAGAGGGACAGGGTCGGGGGAGTGCGCTTTCCGGAGACGGCGGCCCCCTCACCCCGACCCTCTCCCTCCGGGAGAGGGAGCGCGTCGCGGTGTCCGATCCCGGGCTGGATCACGTCGTTTCCCTCGCCGTCACGTAGCCCAACCTCAAATCGCGCGCGGCCGCGTCCGGGTCGCGCTCCGCCGGGTCGCCCCAGCCGCCGCCGCCCGGCGTTTCCAGGCGAACCCGCCGCCCTGCCTTCAGCTTCACGTCGGTGATCTTGGAGGCCATCGGGGGCTCCTGCCAGCCGTCCTCCCCTTGCCAGGCGAAGCGGTTCAGCGCGGCCGCCCCGCCGCCGAGCGCGCCGAAGGGCGGGACGCGGCCGCGCTCGCCCAGCAGGAACACGTCGGCATCGCAGAGCGCCTCGACCTCGTAGACAGAGCCCAGGCCGCCGCGGTGAGCGCCGACACCCGCCGAGTCGGGCCTCAGCGCCCATCGCGTGAACATCACCGGGTAGGCGGCCTCCAAGATCTCGACGGGCGGGATGGTGGCGGTCGAGATCGGGTTGTTCGCGTGGCTGAGCCCGTCGCTCTCGCGCGTGCCGCCGAGCCCGCCGCCGAAGAAGGAGAACATGACGAAGCGCGACCCGTCCGCCCGGTGGCCGGCGATGGAGAGCGCGTTGATGGTGCCGAAGGGAGCGCCCATCGCGAGGCGCGGGTCGGCCCGGCCCAGCGCCCCCCAGATCACCCCGATGAGCCGCAGGATGGTCTCGGTGTAGCCCGCGACCGGCTTCGGGGCGACGGCGCCGAGGAGCGTCGTGTCCGGGATGACGAAGCGGATCGGCCGCAGGCACCCGGCATTCGCCGGCACGTCGAAGAAGACGTGCTTCAGCGCGACGTAGCAGGCCGCGACGCTCGTCGAGTACGAGATGTTGATCGGCCCCGCGGCCGGCCTGGAGGAGCGCGAGAAGTCGAGCTCCATCGTGTCGCCCGAGACGGTGAGGTCGAGCGCGATCGTGAGCGGCTCGTCCACGATGCCGTCGTTGTCGAGCACGTCGGAGAAGCTGTAGCGCCCGTCAGGCAGGGCGCGGACGGCCTCGCGCATCAGGGCTTCGGCCCGGTCCGAGAAGGCCGTGAAGGCGGCCGAGATCGTGTCCGCCCCGACCTCGTCCAGGAGCTGCCGCAGCCGGCGCTCGCCGAGGTCGAGGGCGTTCAGCTGCCCGTTGAGGTCGCCCCAATTCGAGGTCGGCAGGCGGGAATTCGCCGCCAGGATGTCCAGGATGTCGGCGTTCATGCGGCCAGCGCTCACGAGCTTCACGGGCGGGATGCGGACGCCCTCCTGGAAGATCTCGGTCGCCTTCGGGTTGTAGCCGCCCGGCACGTTGCCCCCGATGTCGAGCCAGTGCCCGACGGAGGCGAGCCAGCAGAACAGGGCACCCCTGTGGAAGATCGGCCGCACGAGCCGGAAATCGTTGAGATGCGTGCCGCCCTCGTAGGGGTCGTTGAAGATGAAGGTGTCGCCTTCCGCCAACTGCTGCTCGGCGTCGCCTGCGTCGCGCGCGACCTTGTCGATCACGGCCCGGACCGCGAAGGACATGGCGCCGACGAAGATCGGCAGGCCCTTCGTGCCCTGAACCAGCGTATCCCCGGTCCGCGCATGGTACAGCCCGTGGCACGCGTCGCGCGCTTCCGCGATGATCGGATTGAAGGCCGAGCGGTAGAGCGTCGCGTCCATCTCGTCCGCGATGCCCTCGAAGCGGCCCTTGAGGACGGCCAGCGTCACGGGATCGATGGTCATGGGACTTTCCGACCCGGCATCACAGCCCTAGATACGCGCGACGAAGGTCCGGGTTCGCCCGGACCTCGTCGGCTGTGCCGGACATCGAGACCGCGCCGTTCTCCAGGATGTAGGCGCGCGACGCGAGGTCCAGCGATTGCAGTACGTTCTGCTCGACGAGCAGGATCGGCAGCCCGTCCGCGTTGAGCCGGCCGACGAGCGCGAACATCTCCTCGACGAGGAGCGGCGACAGCCCGAGCGAGGGCTCGTCCAGGATAAGGAGCTTGGGCTCGCCCATCAGCCCGCGGCCGATCGCGAGCATCTGCTGCTCGCCGCCCGACAGCGTGCCGGCGAGCTGGGCCGTGCGCTCGCGCAGCCGCCCGAATGTCGCGAAGACGCGCTCCAGGTTCGCCGCGCGGTCCGCCTTGCCGCGCCGGTAGCTACCGAGCTCCAAGTTCTCGCGCACGCTCATGTCGGGGAAGATTCGCCGGCCCTCCGGCACATGGATAAGGCCGGCCGCCACGATGGCGGCGGAGCTGCGGCCCGCGAGGGCCTGGCCGTCGAAGCGCACCGTGCCGCCCCGGACCGGGATGACGCCCGACAGCGCTTTGTTCAGCGTCGTCTTGCCGACCCCGTTCGCGCCGAGCACCGCCACGATCTCGCCCGGGCCGACCCGGATGTCGATGCCGCGCAGCACTTCCGTTCCGCCGTAGCCGGCGCGCAGGCCCGCGATCTCAAGCATGTGCCGCCGCGAGCCGCGTCGCCGCGCCGTGCCCGAGATAGGCCTCGACGACCCGCGGGTCGGCCGTCACCTCGCGCGGCGGCCCCTGCGTGATCATGCGCCCACCCGCCAGCACGTGGACGCGGTCGCACAGGCCCATGATCGCCTGCATGACGTGCTCGATCATCAGGATCGTGACGCCGCCCTCCCGGATGTCGCGCAGGATCGGCACGATGTCGCGGATCTCGGAGGGGTTCAGCCCGGCCAGGACCTCGTCGAGGAGGAGCAGCTTCGGCTCGGTCGCGAGCGCGCGGGCGAGTTCGAGGCGCTTGCGGCCCGAGACGGTCAGCTCGGAGGCCGGCCGGTCGAGCTCGCGGCCGAGCCC
>CAHJXE010000320.1 GCA_903644085.1 Hyphomicrobiales bacterium | reverse complement strand
ATGTGCAGGCCGGCGAGCGCGGCGAGCTGCTTGCCGATCGGCGTCGAGCCCGTGAACGAGATCTTTCGGATCACCGGATGGGGCACGAGATAGCCCGAGATGTCGGCCGGGACGCCGAGCACATAACTCAGCACGTCGCCCGGAACGCCGGCGTCGAGATAGGCGCGGACGAGCTCGGCGCAGGAGGCGGGCGTGTCCTCGGGACCCTTGAGGATGACCGAGCACCCGGTCGCGAGCGCGGCCGAGAGCTTGCGCACCGCCTGGTTGATCGGGAAGTTCCAGGGCGTGAAGCACGCGACCGGCCCGACCGGCTCGCGGATGACGAGCTGCATGACGCCGTCCGCCCGGGCCGGTATGACGCGGCCATAGGCGCGCCGCGCCTCCTCGGCGAACCAGTCCATCGTGTCGGCGCCGCCCAGGACCTCGCCCTTCGCCTCCGCGATCGGCTTGCCCTGCTCCATCGTCATGATCGGGGCGATCGTGTCGACACGCTCGCGCATGAGATTCGCGGCCTTGCGGATGATCTTCGAGCGCTCGAACGCCGACACCGCGCGCCACACCTTGAAGCCGCGCTCGGCCGCCGCCAGCGCCTCGTCGAGATCCTCGCGACCCGCGACCGGGTGCGTGCCGATCTCCTCCGCGGTCGCCGGGTTGACGATCGGCAGCGTGTCGTTCGACCGGGCGGCTCGCCACTCGCCCGCGATGTGAAGGCGTACCTCTGGATACATATCGATCTCCCGGTCCGGTGTTGTTTGGATCGGCCCCGTGTAGCGGCACACGGCCCGTATCGCCATCCCGCGCCGAGACTCGGCGATGGGATCCGAAACGAAAAACGCCCCGGAAGCCGAAGCCGCCGGGGCGATGAAGTCTAACTTGGGGTCGGGCATACAACGCAGGTTTCGGACGGCGGTTCCGTCAGTACCCGAAAATTATCGGAGCTATCTGCGGGCGGCGTATCGGTCCGACGAACGGCTCAGCCGGGCGGCATCGTGGCCTGCATCGAAGGCCGCTCGCCGAACGTCGCGAACCACGCGGCCGTCTTCGGATGGCCGGCGCGCCAGTCGAGGTCGGCGTAGCGGAAATCCAGGTAGCCGAGGCCGCACGCGAAGCTGACCGTGCCGATATCGACCCGTCCGTCGAGGTCGGAGATCTCCATGCGGTCGACCGCATCCGTCACCTTGGCGAGCTGCCCGCCGACCCAATCGGGCCAGCGCAGCGGCTCCGGGCGCAAAGCCACCTCGTAGCGGGCGAGCAGCGCCGCGCCCATCAGCCCGTCGCCGAGCGCCGCATCCGTCAGGTTGCGCCAGCGCGCCGGCCCGCTGCCGAAGAACGAGCCGTGGCCCAGCGCGTCGAGATACTCGCAGATCACGCGGCTGTCGTAGAGCACCAATCCGTCATCCGCGATGAAGGTCGGCACCTGCCCGATCGGGTTGTGCTCGCGGATCGTGGCATTGCGTTCTACGGGGCCCGCGGCCGACGGCAACGTCTCGATCCTGTCCGCGAGGCCGAGCTCGTGCGCCACGATCATGACCTTGCGCACGAAGGGCGAGGAGGCGGAGTAGAACATTTTCATGGGGGGTGGCCTTTGCGTGTCCGGGGCCGGACCTCCTGACCCGATCGGGCCGGGGAGACAAGATGCGGGAGGCGGAGTATCGACGAGCGGACGGCTCCGGAGGCCGCGCAACCCAACGTGCGCGAAAGCGTTCGAACCCCGACTCCTCAGTCTCATCGACCCACCCGACCCAAGGTCACGATGCCCGAAGCCAATCTCGACGACGTCTGCGTCGACACGATCCGCACGCTCGCCATCGACGCGGTCGAGAAGGCGAAGTCTGGCCATGCCGGCGCCCCGATGGCGCTGGCGCCCGTCGCCTACACGCTCTGGCAGCGCTTCCTGCGCTACGACCCGGCAGATCCCACCTGGCCGAACCGCGACCGCTTCGTGCTCTCGGCCGGTCACGCGTCGCTGCTGCTCTACTCGCTCCTGCACCTCGCGGGCGTCGCGTCGAACCCCGCCGACAAGACGAACCGGCCGGCCGTCTCGCTCGACGACATCAAGAACTTCCGTCAGCTCGACAGCCGCACGCCCGGCCACCCCGAGTTCGGACTGACGCCCGGCGTCGAGACGACGACGGGGCCGCTCGGCCAAGGCTGCGGCAACTCGGTCGGGATGGCGATGGCGAGCCGCTGGCTCGGAGCCAAGTTCAACACGCCCGAGCTCACGCTGTTCGACTACGACGTCTACGTGATCTGCTCGGACGGCGACCTCATGGAGGGCGTCGCGTCGGAGGCGGCATCGCTCGCCGGCCATCTCGGGCTCGCGAACCTCTGCTGGGTCTACGATAGCAACACGATCACCATCGAAGGTCACACCGAGCTCGCCTTCAGCGAGGATGTCGGCAAGCGCTTCGAGGGCTACGGCTGGAACGTGCTGCGTGTCGCGGACGCGAACGACCGCGAGGCGGTCGCGGCCGCCCTCCAGCGCTTCAAGGACACCCACGACCGCCCGACGATCGTGATCGTCAACTCGATCATCGGCTACGGCGCGCCGAAGAAGCAGAACACCGCGAAGGCTCACAGCGACGCGCTGGGCGAAGAGGAGGTGCGCGGCGCCAAGAAGGCCTATGGTTGGCCGGAAGACGCACAGTTCCTGGTGCCGGACGGAGTGTATCAGCAGTTCAACGGGGATATCGGGACGCGCGGTGCCGAGCTGCACGCGGCCTGGAAAGCCACGATGGAGCGCGCCCGGGAGAGCGCGCCGGAGACAGCGGACCAGGTCCAGCGCCTCCTGTCGCGCGAGATGCCGGACGGATGGGACAAGGACCTGCCCGTCTTCCCGGCCGACGAGAAGGGGATCGCGACGCGCGAATCCTCCGGCAAGGTGCTGAACGCGCTCGCCGAGCGCGTTCCGTGGATGCTGGGCGGCTCGGCCGACCTCGCACCGTCGAACAAGACGAAGCTGGAATTCGAGGGCGCCGGCACGCTCGGCACGAAGGAGCCCGGCGGCCGCAACATCCATTTCGGGGTGCGCGAGCACGGGATGGGGTCGGTCGTGAACGGTCTTGGCCTTTCGGGGCTGCGCGCGTTCGGGGCGACGTTCCTCGTCTTCTCCGACTATATGCGCCCGCCGATTCGGCTCGCGGCCCTCATGGAGCTCGCCGTCTTCCACGTCTTCACGCACGACTCGATTGGAGTCGGCGAGGATGGGCCGACGCATCAGCCCGTCGAGCAGTTGCTGGCGCTCCGCGCCATCCCGGGCCTCGTGGTGCTGCGCCCCGCCGACGCGAATGAGGTGGTCGAATCCTACAAGACAGTGATGCGTCTGACGCACCAGCCGGCCTGCCTCGTGCTGAGCCGCCAACCCCTCCCGACCTACGACCGGACGCGCTACGCCTCCGCGGAGGGCGTCGCGCGCGGCGCCTACGTGATGGCGGACGCCGAGGACGGCAAGCCGCAGGTGATCCTGATGGGGTCGGGCAGCGAGGTGCAGCTCTGCGTTCAGGCGCACGCATTGTTGGAGAAGGACGGCATCTCGGCTCGCGTCGTGTCGATGCCCTCCTGGGACCTGTTCGAGCAGCAGGACGAGGGCTACCGTCACAGTGTGTTGCCACCGGCGATGAAGGCGCGCGTCTGCGTCGAGCAGGGCTCCGTCATCGGCTGGGACCGCTACGCGGGCACCGATGGCGCGATCATCGGGATGCACACCTTCGGGTCCTCCGCGCCCATGAAGGACCTTCTGGGTAAATTCGGCTTCACGCC
>CAHJXE010000319.1 GCA_903644085.1 Hyphomicrobiales bacterium | reverse complement strand
CCGGACAAGAACCCCGGCGACGCGCAGGCCGAGGTGACGTTCAAGGAGATCAACGAGGCCTATCAGGTCCTGTCGGACGGCCAGAAGCGCGGCGCCTACGACAAGTTCGGCCACGCGGCCTTCCAGGGGGGCGGCGGCGCCGGCGGACCGGGCTTCGATGCCGGGTTCGGCGACTTCATGTCGGACATCTTCGACACGTTCTTCGGCGAGGGCCGGGGTGGGCGACCTGGCGGGGGCGGAGGAGGACGTGGTGCGAGCCCGGGGCGAGAGCGCGGCGCGGACATGCGCTACAACCTCGAGATCACGCTTGAGGAGGCCTATGCGGGCAAGGCCGCGTCCATCAACATCCCGACCTCGGTCACTTGCGAGGTCTGCTCGGGCACCGGCGCGAAGGCCGGTTCCCGCCCACGCACCTGCCCGACCTGCGGAGGGGCCGGACGTGTCCGGGCCGCGCAGGGCTTCTTCTCGATCGAGCGGACCTGCCCGAATTGCGGCGGGCGGGGCGAGATCATCGACGACCCCTGCCCGAATTGCGGCGGGGCGGGCCGCACCACGCGTGAGCGAAACCTCTCGGTCAACGTACCGGCGGGCGTCGAGGACGGAACGCGCATCCGCCTCTCGGGTGAGGGCGAAGCGGGTCTGCGCGGCGGCCCTCCGGGCGACCTCTACATCTTCCTGTCGATCAAGCCGCACCCGTTCTTCCAGCGCGACGGCGCCGACCTCTACTGCAGCGTCCCGATCTCGCTCGTCAGCGCGGCGCTCGGCGGCGAGTTCAGCGTGCCGACTCTCGACGGCGCGGATGCGAAGGTGCGCGTGCCGGAGGGGACGCAGACCGGCAAGCAGTTCCGCCTGCGCGGCAAGGGCATGACGGTGCTGCGCGCCCGAGACCTCGGCGACCTCTATATCCAGGTCGCCGTCGAGACCCCGCAGAACCTGACCCGTCGCCAGCGCGAACTCCTGGCCGAGTTCGAACGCGAATCCTCCGGTGATACCCACCCGGAAAGCAGTGGATTTTTTACGCGTGTGCGCGAGTTCTTCGATGGTATCGGTGGATCGAGTCGAGCTTGATCGCATTCTAGACTAGGTTCCGGCGGCGGTCGGGGCGCGCCGGGGGGACAGGGTTTGCTTCAACTTTCGCAATGGCCGGCGCCCCGCAAACGGCGTCCGGAGAAGGATCGGTTCCAGGACGAGGCTCGGTTCCTGAGGTCATGGCTGGAGCGGCCTCTCGTGACGGGAGCGGTCGCACCGTCGGGACGTTTCCTCGCCGATCGGATGGCCTCCTATATCGACCCGCGCCGGCCCGGCCCCGTGATCGAACTCGGACCCGGTACCGGTCCCGTGACCGAGGCGGTGCTGCGGCGGGGAGTGGAGCAGGAACGCCTCGTCCTCGTCGAGTACAACCCCGACTTCTGCCAGCTCCTCAAGCGACGCTTCCCCCGAGCGACGATCGTTCAAGGCGATGCCTACGAGGCCGACGAGGTGTTGGCCGCGGTCGTGACGGAGCCTTGCTCGGGCGTGATCTCGAGCCTGCCGCTCTTCACGAAGCCGGTCGAGCAGAGGCTGGCACTGATGTCGGCCGCGCACGACATGATGCATGCCGACGCGCCGTTCATCCAGTTTACCTACGCGGTCGTACCGCCGATCCCGGTCAAGGTCGCGACCGGCTGTACGGCGACCGCCTCCGAGCGGATCTGGCGCAACGTGCCGCCGGCACGCGTGTGGGTCTACCGACGGGCCTGATCACCAGATCCGGGCGATGCCGAAGGCGTCGAAGCGCGCCTCGTTCGAGATGAGCGCGAGGTTCTCGATGATGGACTGGGCGATCAGGATCCGGTCGAACGGGTCCTTGTGAGGCACGCGCATACGTCCGGCATATTCGCCGTGAGTGACGGTGACGGAGAGTGGCTCGAACCCCCCACGCGCGATGACGCCGCCGAAATCGGCTGCCAGCGACTCGGCTTCAGGAAGCTTTCCAAGGCGGTGCTTGGTAACAATCTCCCAAGCGGACGCCGCGCTGACGAAAACGAGATTGGCGTCATCGGCGAGTATGCCGTAGGCGCGCGGCGACAATCTTGGGTCGCCCCTCAGCCACCAGACGAGAGCGTGGCTATCGAGGAGAAAGCTCAGATCTCGCCCCAGAGTTCGAGTTCATCGTCCGGCAGCGGATCGAAGAAGCGATCATCGAATCCGATCAGCCCTTTCATCGAGCCGAAAACCCGTTTCGGGCGCGTCTGGATCGCCTCGAGCTTCGCGACCGGCTTGCCGCGTCGCGTGATCACGACCGTGCCCCCAGCCTCCACCTCGTCGAGCAGGCGGGAGAGATGCGTCTTCGCCTCATGGACGCTCGCCTGCCGCTCCGCCTGTCTCGACGGCGTGGTCACGGGCGGGGTCTCGCTCGGTGTCGCGCGCGCTCTTGCGACCATGTCGGGCTCCTGTTAGCCAACAAGCTAGTCAACTGGCACGGGGGCGGCAAGCCTCGTGAAGGAGGAGCGTCATGCCGGCCGGGTACTGGATCGCGCGCGTCGACGTGCACGACACCGAGAGCTACAAGGACTACGTCGCGGCGAACGGGGTGGCGTTCGCGAAGTACGGCGGCAAGTTCCTCGTGCGCGGCGGCGCGTTCGAGGCGCCGGTCGGCACGCCGCGCAGCCGCAACATCGTGCTGCAGTTTCCCTCCTACCAGGCGGCGCTCGATTGCTGGAATTCCGACGAGTACCAGTCGGCGCGCGCCAAGCAGAAGGGCGGGGCCGAGATGGAGTTCCTCGTCATCGAGGGCTATGACGGCCCGCAACCGGCCTAGCCGGCCGTCCTGATCGTCCAGGAAGAGCGTATGTCCGAGATGCGTCTCGTGGTCCTGGGCGCGTCCGGCCGGATGGGCCGCATGCTGGTCCGGGCGGTCGCGGAAGCGCCGGGATGCCGGCTCGCCGGCGCCCTGGTGCGTCCGGGCCATGAGACGGTCGGGACCGATGCCGGCGTTCTCGCCGGGGTCGGGACGCTCGGCGTCACGGTCGTGGACGATGTTACGGCGGCTCTCGCCGGAGCGGACGGCATCCTGGATTTCACGACGCCGGCCCTGAGCGTCGCGGCGGCGCGCCTCGCGGCCGAGCGGGGCCTCGTCCACGTCGTCGGCACGACGGGTTTTTCGGAGCACGATCTCGCGGACTTGCGCGAGGCGTCGAGCCGGGCGCGGATCGTCCAGTCCGGCAACATGTCGCTCGGGGTGAACGTGTTGGCCGCGCTCGTGCGAAAGGCCGCGGCCGTGCTCGGGCCCGACTGGGACATCGAGATCCTGGAGATGCACCACCGGCGCAAGGTCGACGCGCCGTCCGGGACGGCGCTCATGCTGGGCGAGGCCGCGGCCGAAGGCCGGCGGGTCGGGCTCTCGGATCATGCCGTCCTGTCGCGCGAAGGCCACACGGGCACGCGGCGCGAGGGCGATATCGGCTTCGCGGCGCTTCGCGGCGGCACGGTCGTGGGCGAGCACAGCGTGGTCTTCGCCGGGGCCGGCGAGCGGATCGAGCTCGCGCACCGTTCGGAGGACCGTGGGCTCTACGCCACGGGCGCGGTCAAGGCGGCCCTGTTCGCGCGCGATCGGCCGCCTGGACTCTACACGATGGCGGACGTCCTCGGGCTCGCGGACCTCTGAGTTGGGCGATCCCGATCAGCGCGTCCTCGTCCTCGTCCGGCACGGGCAGAGCGAGTGGAACCTCACGAACCGCTTCACGGGCCGCAGCGACGTCGACCTGACGCCGCTCGGCCGCG
>CAHJXE010000318.1 GCA_903644085.1 Hyphomicrobiales bacterium | reverse complement strand
CGACGGCGCTCGCGCGCAGCAGGCGGCGACCGGCCTCCGCGCGCGCGCCCTCCGCCTCCGCGGCCGAGATCAGCCCGCGCTCGCCGTCGCGGGAGATCTCGCGGAGCTGATCCTCGTAGAACGACACGTCCCCGCGCTCGTCGCGCGCCGCGACGGCATGGGCCGAGAGCGGCCACAGGACGCAGAGCACGGCGGCCCCGGTCATCAGCGCCAGAACAGTCCACAAGATCATGCGTTCACATATGCGAGACACACGGCCGACGCTAAGGTGGCACGTGGCCACATCTTGCGGTCATGACTACGCGGCCGGGTCGCCGAACGGTGCTACGGGTACATTGTAAGCGGCAACGGTACGCGAAACCCAACCCACCTGTCCCGCAGATTGTCGTTCAGGACGTCGGCGTCGAACCAGGGCTGACCATCGACGGCATCGCTATCGGCATCGGGAAGCATGAAGACCTGATCGCCCGGAGCGATCCAGATCGTCCCGTGCGGATAGCGCTCGCCATCGTAAGAGCATCCCAGACCGATCAGAACGTCAAAACGTCGGTCGCGCGGTACCGCAAACTTCAGGCGACCTCGAGCATCTTCGCCTGTCGAGATCGCGCCACCATACGCTGCTTGACACGTTCGATCGCGTCCAGAGCGGGCTGAACGTCGGCGAGCGCGACGGATCGGTCAGCATGTGAGATGTGGAGCTCGGGCACGTCGGGCGACGTGATGACGTGCTTGTCGCCGATCACGCGATGAACGAGCTTGATGTCCTGAACGCGCATCCAGAGGCCCTCCGGCGAGCTTGTCCGGCGATCTTGAAGCGGATCGGTTGACCGATCCTTCCGGTCGAGCACCGCGTACCGAAATCAACGTCGTCGGCACATCACCAAAACGACGAGCGCTCTTCAAGGTTCGCCGCCTCACGTCGCATCGCCCATGAGCGTGAGCTCGGCGCGCGTGCCCCCGAGCGCGGAGGCGGAGAGGTCGAGCCGTCCGTGATAGTTGGCCACGAGGTCGGACACGATGGAGAGCCCGAGTCCGGAGCCCGGCTTCGTCTCGTCGAGCCGTCGGCCGCGCTCGACCGCGACCCGACGCGCGTCCTCGGAGAGGCCGGGCCCGTCGTCGTCGACCGCGATGCGCAGCGTCGGGCCGTCGCCCTCGAGGGAGGCGGTGATCGCGACCGTCTCGCCCGCCCACTTGCAGGCGTTGTCGATGAGGTTGCCGGCCATCTCCTCGAGATCCTGGCGCTCGCCGCGGAAGCGCAGGCCGTCGGGCGCCTCGACCGTGATGGTGAGGTCCCGGTCGCGGTAGATCTTGCCGAAGGTGCGCGCGAGCGCGTCGAGCACGGGCCGCAGATCGGTCACCGCGCCGAGCGTGCCGGCCAAGGCCGCGGCGCGAGCCCGGTTCAGGTAGTAGTCGACCTGGTCGCGCATCAGGGCGGCCTGCTCGCGCACCCGCCCCGAGACGTCGTCGGACGCGCCTTCCGCCTCGTTGACGATGATGCTGAGCGGCGTCTTCAGCGCGTGCGCCAGGTTGCCGACCTGGGTGCGGGCGCGCTCCAGGATCTCGCGGTTGGCGTCGAGCAGGAGGTTGAGCTCGTCCGCGAGCGGCGCGACGTCGCGCGGGTAGTGCCCGTCGATCCGGTGGGCGTGGCCGCGGCGCACCGCCGCGACCGCGACGCCGAGGTCGGAGAGCGGCTTCAGGCCGAAGCGGATCTGGAACAGGGTCGAGAGGCCGAGACCCGCGCCCACGAGCAGGAACGTCGCGACGAGCGCGGCGAGAAACCGGTGCTGCGCGCCCGAGATCTCGTCGCCCGGACCCGCGACCCTGACGACGTAGCGGCCGTCCTCGCCGAGATCGATGTCGCGCTCGATGACGCGCAAGAGCCGGCTCTCCGGGCCGGACGCGTAATCCTTGCGGACCTGCCCGAAGCGGCGCTCGGACGTGTCCGGCGCCAGGAGCGGGATGGCGTTGCCGACGAGGGAGCGGGAGGAGTGGACGTCGCGCGGACGGGCTTCCAGACGGCCGAGCTGCCAGTACCAGCCCGAGAGCGGAATATCGAATCGCGGCTCGCCGAGCGACCCGAGTTCGCGCTGCTCGGGATCGGACGCGTTGACGAGGTCGGCCGCGAGGTCGTTCGCGTAGACGAGGAGACGCTCGTCGAAGGCGCGCTCGGTGTTCTGGCGGTAGAGCGCGGAGAGGATCACGCCGGCCGCGAGCAGGATCAGGCTGCTCCAGAACAGCGAGGAGGCCGCGAGGCGGACCGCGATCGACCGGCCGGCGAGCAGCCGCGGCGGCCGCAGCGTCATCGTGGCGGCATCACTTGGCCGTCTCGGCCGCGCCTGGCCGATCGATCAGATAGCCGAGCCCGCGTATGGTCTGGATGAGGTCGACGCCGAGCTTCTTGCGCAGCCGGCCGACGAAGACCTCGATCGTGTTCGAGTCGCGGTCGAAATCCTGGTCGTAGAGGTGCTCGGTCAGCTCGCCGCGCGAGACGATCCGGCCGGCATGGTGCATCAGGTAGGATAGCAGCCGGTACTCGTGCGAGGTGAGCTTGATCGGCAGGCCGTCGACGGTGACACGGCCGGAGCGCGTGTCGAGCCGGATCGTGCCGGCCACAAGTTCGCTCGTCGCGTGCCCCGTCGCGCGCCGGAGCAGCGCGCGGATGCGGGCCAAGAGCTCCTCCATGTGGAAGGGCTTGGCGAGGTAATCGTCGGCGCCCGCGTCGAAGCCCTGGACCTTGTCGCTCCAGCGGTCGCGCGCGGTCAGGATGAGGACGGGCATCTTGCGGCCGGCGCGACGCCAGTTCGTGAGCATGGACACGCCGTCGATGCCCGGCAGCCCGAGATCCAGGATGACCGCGTCGTAGGGCTCGCTCTCGCCCAGATGCTGCCCGTCCTCGCCGTCGAAGGCCTTGTCGACCGCGTAGCCGGCATCAGCCAGCGCGGTCGCGATCTGGCGGTTGAGATTGCGGTCGTCCTCGACGAGCAGCAGACGCACGGGCTTGACCTCAGTGAACCGTCTTCACCTTGCCCGAGGGCGCGTCCACCGTCACGCGCACGAGCCTGCCATCGTGGCGCAGCACCACGATCCGATACACGAGCGCATCCGGATCGTGGCAGAGCGCCGCGCGCAGCACGTCCGCGTTCGGCACCGCCTCGCGGGCGAGGACGATCGCGGCGCCGGGCGCCACGACCTGCCGGGCCGCGACCGCCTCCGACATGTCGCCGGGAGACAGGCACCCTTGGGAGTCGCTCTGCGCGACGGCCGGAAAGGCGACCGCGCAGAAGACCAGACAGGTGGCGATCAGGTCGCGCATGTCGTCTCGTGGCTCAATCCGGCTGAACTGCCCCTGAACGCGCTACCCGGCCGGAGAGCCGATCTGCTTCGTGGCCCGCACGCGGAAGAACGTGGAGGCGACGAAGCTCGCGCCAGCGACGATCTGGGACATGGCTTCCGCGAGCCCGCCGGCATCGACGTTCGAGGTGTCGACGCCGATGATCCCGAAGGCGACCGACGCGAGGCCGATGAGGTTCGCCCAGACGGTGCGGCTCGCGAGAACGGATTTCGTCGTGTCCATGGTGGGTCCTTCCTGGTTGACGGGGGTCGAGATGAGCGAGACCGGACGTGCCTTGACGGCCGGGCTCGCGCGGGCGAGCGCGAGGCTCTCGCGCTCGACGCGGGTGACGCGGGCCGTCCAGCCGCGCCCGAAGGCGGTCCAGGTGGAGAGCCGGCGCATGAAGCCCAGACGGTCCACCGTGACGCGCCGGATGGCCGCCGCCGGGTCGCAGACGGCGAGCGCCGCGAGGGTCGCGGGGCCG
>CAHJXE010000317.1 GCA_903644085.1 Hyphomicrobiales bacterium | reverse complement strand
GACCGACACCGCCTCCGCCCTTCGGGCCGCCGCCGCCGAGCGCATCCTCGTCATGGACGGCGCGATGGGGACGGAGATCCAGTCGCTGGGGCTCTCCGAGGAGCAGTTCCGGGGCGAGCGCTTCCGCGATCACCCGAACGACCAGCGCGGCAACAACGACCTCCTCATCCTCACCCAGCCGGACGCGATCCGCGACATCCACCTCGCGTATTTCATGGCCGGCGCGGACATCGTGGAGACGAACACCTTCTCCTCGACCTCGATCGCCCAGGCTGATTACGGCCTCGAATCCGCGGTCCACGACCTCAACGTCGAGGGCGCGCGATTGGCCCGAGAGGCCGGCGATCTCGCCGAGAAGCAGGACGGCCGTCGCCGGTTCGTCGCGGGCGCGGTCGGGCCGACCAACCGAACCCTGTCGATCTCGCCCGACGTCAACAATCCGGGCTTCCGGGCCGTCACCTTCGACGGCGTGCGCGACGCCTACGCGGAGCAGATCCGCGGCCTCGTGGCCGGCGGGTCCGACCTTATCCTGATCGAGACGATCTTCGACACGCTGAACGCGAAGGCCGCCATCGCGGCCGCGCGGCGCGTCTTCGCGGAGACCGGCACGACCCTGCCCATCATGATCTCGGGCACCATCACGGACCTCTCCGGCCGCACCCTGTCCGGCCAGACGCCGACCGCCTTCTGGCACTCGGTCCGCCATGCCGACCCGCTGACCGTCGGGCTGAACTGTGCGCTCGGCGCCCGCGAGATGCGCGCGCATATCCAGGAGCTCGCCCGCGCGGCGGATACGCTCGTCTGCGCCTACCCGAATGCCGGGCTGCCGAACGAGTTCGGCCTCTACGACGAGAGCCCGGACGCGATGGCGGCGCTGGTCGGCGAGTTCGCGACCGCGGGCCTCGTCAACGTCGTGGGCGGTTGCTGCGGCACGACGCCCGCCCACATCAAGGCCATCGCGGAGGCGGTCGCCGGGGTGCCGCCGCGCGAGATACCCGTGGCCGAGCCGCTGATGCGGCTCTCGGGGCTCGAGCCCTACATCCTCACCTCCGACATCCCCTTCGTGAACGTGGGCGAGCGCACGAACGTCACGGGCTCCGCCAAGTTCAGGAAGCTCGTCACGAACGGCGACTACGCGGCGGCGCTCGACGTCGCGCGAGACCAGGTGGCGGCGGGCGCGCAGGTGATCGACGTCAACATGGACGAGGGCCTCCTCGATTCAGAGGCCGCCATGGTCGAGTTCCTGAACCTGGTCGCGGCCGAGCCCGACATCGCGCGCGTGCCCGTGATGGTCGACTCGTCGAAGTTCAGCGTGATCGAGGCCGGCCTGAAATGCGTCCAGGGCAAGCCGATCGTGAACTCGATCTCGATGAAGGAGGGGATCGAGGCCTTCAAGGTCCAGGCCCGCATCTGCCGCGATTACGGGGCGGCGGTCGTCGTCATGGCCTTCGACGAGCAGGGCCAGGCGGACACGGAGGCGCGCAAGGTCGAGATCTGCACCCGCGCCTACGAGGTCCTGACGCAGGAGGTCGGCTTTCCGCCCGAGGACATCATCTTCGATCCGAACATCTTCGCGGTCGCGACCGGGATCGAGGAGCACAACAATTACGGCGTCGACTTCCTCCAGGCGACCCGGCGCATCACCGACACGCTGCCGCACGTTCACATCTCGGGCGGCGTCTCCAACCTGTCGTTCTCGTTTCGCGGCAACGAGCCCGTGCGCGAGGCGATGCACGCGGTGTTCCTGTACCACGCGATCCAGGTCGGCATGGATATGGGCATCGTCAACGCGGGCCAGCTCGCGGTCTACGAGAACATCGACCCCGAACTTCGCGAACTCTGCGAGGACGTGGTGCTCAACCGCCGTCCGGACGGCACGGAGCGGCTGCTCGACGCCGCCGCGCGCTTCAAGGGCGACGGACAGGGCCAGGTCCGCGTGCAGGACCTTGCCTGGCGCGAGTGGCCGGTCGCGAAGCGGCTCGAGCACGCGCTCGTCAACGGCATCACGGATTTCATCTCGGTCGATGTCGAGGAGGCGCGCGCCTCCGTGGCGCGGCCGCTGCACGTCATCGAGGGGCCGCTCATGGGCGGCATGAACGTCGTCGGCGACCTGTTCGGCGCGGGCAAGATGTTCCTGCCGCAGGTGGTGAAGTCGGCCCGTGTCATGAAGCAGGCCGTCGCCTACCTGATGCCCTACATGGAGAAGGAGCGCGAGGAGACCGGCCTGTCGCAATCCTCGGCGGCCGGCAAGGTCCTGATGGCGACCGTCAAGGGCGACGTCCACGACATCGGCAAGAACATCGTGGGCGTCGTGCTCGCCTGCAACAATTACGAGGTGATCGACCTCGGCGTCATGGTGCCGGCCGCGAAGATCCTGGAGACCGCGCGGCGCGAGAAGGTCGACATCATCGGCCTGTCCGGCCTCATCACGCCCTCGCTGGAGGAGATGGCGCATGTGGCGGCCGAGATGGAGCGGGAGGGCTTCGACATCCCGCTCCTGATCGGGGGCGCCACCACAAGCCGCGTCCACACGGCGGTGAAGATCCACCCGAACTACCGCGCCGGCCAGGCCGTCTACGTGAACGACGCGAGCCGCGCGGTCGGCGTCGTGTCGGCACTCCTCTCGCCCGAGGGCAAGGCACCCTATGTCGAGACGATCCGGGGCGAATACCGCAAGGTGGCGGACGCGCATGCGCGCTCCGAGGCCGACAAGCGCCGCCTGCCGCTGGAGGCCGCGCGCAAGAACAGCCACAAGATCGACTGGTCGGCCTACCGCATCGAGAAGCCCAGCTTCGCGGGCACCCGCGTGTTCCGCACCTACGACGTCGCGGACCTGATCCCCTATATCGACTGGACCCCCTTCTTCCAGACCTGGGACATGAAGGGCCGCTTCCCGGCGATCCTGGAGGACGAGGCCCAGGGCGAATCGGCCCGCCACCTCTACGAGGACGCGCAGGAGATGCTCGCCAAGATCGTGGCCGAGCGCTGGTTCAACCCGAAGGCCGTGATCGGCTTCTGGCCCGCGAACAGCGTCGGCGACGACATCCGCCTCTACACGGGCGAGAGCCGGAGCGACGAGCTCGCGACCTTCCACGGCCTGCGTCAGCAGCTCTCCAAGCGCGACGGGCGCCCGAACGTGTGCCTGTCCGATTTCGTCGCGCCCGCCGGGCTCGGGGTCGCGGATTATGTCGGAGCCTTCGTGGTGACGGCCGGGATCGAAGAGGTCCGCATCGCGGAGCGCTTCGAGCGCGCGAACGACGATTACCGCTCGATCCTGGTGAAGGCGCTCGCGGACCGCATCGCGGAGGCCTTCGCGGAGCGCATGCACGAGCGGGTGCGCCGCGAGTTCTGGGGCTACGCGGCGGACGAGACCTTCGCGCCGGGCGACCTCATGCGCGAGGAGTACCGCGGCATCCGGCCCGCACCCGGCTACCCGGCGCAGCCCGACCACACCGAGAAGGAGCAGCTCTTCCGGCTGACGGAGGCCGAGCGCCGCATCGGCGTCAAGCTGACCGAGAGCTACGCGATGTGGCCGGGCTCCTCCGTCTCGGGCCTCTATCTCGCACATCCGGACGCCTATTACTTCGGCGTCGCCAAGGTCGAGCGCGACCAGGTGGAGGATTATGCCGCCCGTAAACGGATGGACCTGCACGAGGTGGAGCGCTGGCTCGCGCCGATCCTCAACTACGACCCGCTGGTGTACCGGCTGCAGGCGGCGGAGTAGACCGCCCGCTCACCCGATGAACGGCTCCAGGCCGTGGGCGAGGGCCGCGACCGCGAGACCGATGTAATGCGGGGCGCCGCATTTGAGCCAGCGCTGCACGCTGGTCGGCGAGACGTGGAG
>CAHJXE010000316.1 GCA_903644085.1 Hyphomicrobiales bacterium | reverse complement strand
TGCCGGACCCGCTCGCCCGCGAGCTGGTACTTCTGCTCTTGGCGATCGTATTCGAGAAATCCCGTGACCTTGCCCATTCGGCTCACTTACCCGGCAAAAGCTTGACGAGGGTCACGACCAGCGCCGCCAGCGCGAGCATCGCCCCGAACATCCACTTGATGATCTCTGCCTTGACGTCCGCGATCTCGGCTCGCAGCATCACGATGTCCGTCTTCGTGACGAGATCGCCGCCGTTCACGCTCTCGCGAAGGGCATCCGCGACCGACTCGGCCTGATCCTCCGAGACACCGCCCGCGCGAAGACGCTTGGCGAGTTTCGGCGTGTCGAACGTCATCGCCGCCATGGCGTCACTCCGCCGCCTGCAGCATGCGCCCGCGCTCCATCTCCCGGATGGCGCGGCGGTACTCGACCGGCATGACCTTCACGAACTTCGTCCGGTACGCCGCCCAATCGTCCAGGATCGCCCGGGCGCGCGCCGAGTCCGTGTAGGCGACGTGGTTCGTGAGGAGCGCGGTCAGCCGCTCCTCGTCACCGCGCGACATGTCGGCCAGGATGTCGATCCGGCCCTTCGTCTCGAGGTCGCCGGAGAGGTGGAGGCGCTCCATCAGGTCCTCCTCCTCCTCGACGGGTTCGAGATCGACCATGGACAGGTTGCAGCGCTTGGCGAAGCTCCCGTCCTCGTCGAGCACGTACGCGATGCCGCCCGACATGCCGGCCGCGAAGTTGCGCCCCGTCTCGCCGATCACCACGACGACGCCGCCCGTCATGTACTCGCAACCGTGATCGCCCGTACCTTCGACGACCGCGATCGCGCCGGAATTGCGCACCGCGAAGCGCTCGCCCGCGACGCCCCGGAAGTAGCACTCCCCGGCGATCGCACCGTACAGCACCGTGTTGCCCACGATGATGGAGCGTTCCGCCAGCGCCGGGGAGGCGGGCGAGGGCCGGATGATCAGCTTGCCGCCGGACAGGCCCTTGCCCACGTAGTCGTTCGCCTCGCCGAGCAAATCGAGCGTCACGCCGGCCGCGAGCCAGGCGCCGAAGCTCTGGCCGGCCGTTCCGGTCAGTTTCACGACGATGGTGTCGTCGGGCAGGCCTTCGTGGCCGTGGAGCTTCGCAACCTCGCCCGACAGCATCGCGCCGACGGTGCGGTTCTCGTTGCGCACGCGCGCCTCGATCACCACCGGGTCGCCGCCGTCGATCGCGCCCCGCGCCTTCGCGATCAGCTCCCGGTCGAGGACGTCCTCGATCGGATGGACCTGCCGCTCGACGTGCCGGATCGCGACCTCGGGCCCGACCTCGGGCCGGTGGAAGATCTTGGAGACGTCGAGCCCGTGGGCCTTGAACTGCTCGACCGCGCGCCGGCGGTCCAGCATCTCTGAATGGCCGACGAGCTCGTCGACCGTCGCTATGCCGAGCGAGGCCATCAGCTCGCGCACCTCCTCGGCCACGAAGAAGAAGTAGTTGATGACGTGCTCAGGGGTGCCTTTGAAGCGCTTGCGCAGCACCGGGTCCTGCGTCGCGACCCCGACCGGGCAGGTGTTGAGGTGACACTTGCGCATCATGATGCAGCCGGCCGCGATGAGGGGGGCCGTCGAGAAGCCGATCTGGTCGGCCCCCAGCAGGAACGCAACCATGACGTCGCGGCCCGTCCGGATGCCGCCGTCGGCCTCCAGCGCCACGCGGCCTCGGAGCTTGTTCAGCACCAGCGTCTGCTGCGTCTCGGCCAAGCCCATCTCCCAAGGCGAGCCCGCGTGCTTGATCGAGGTGAGGGGCGCCGAGCCCGTTCCGCCCTCGAAGCCCGAGATCGTGATGTGGTCGGCGCGCGCCTTGGCGACGCCCGCCGCGACGGTCCCGACCCCGACCTCGGAGACGAGCTTCACCGACACGTCGGCCGCGGGGTTCACGTTCTTCAGGTCGAAGACGAGCTGCGCCAGGTCCTCGATCGAGTAGATGTCGTGGTGCGGCGGGGGCGAGACGAGCCCGACGCCCGGCGTCGAATGGCGCACGCGCGCGATCTTGGCGTCGACCTTGTGGCCGGGCAGTTGCCCGCCCTCGCCAGGCTTGGCGCCCTGCGCGACCTTGATCTGCATCATGTCCGAGTTGACGAGGTACTCGGCCGTGACGCCGAAGCGGCCGGACGCCACCTGCTTGATGGCGGAGCGCTTCGAGCGCCCATCCGGCAGCGGACGGTAGCGCTCGGACATCTCGCCGCCCTCGCCCGTGTTCGACTTGCCGCCGATCTGGTTCATCGCGAGCGCCAGGGTCTCGTGCGCCTCCTTGGAGATCGATCCGAAGGACATGGCGCCCGTCGAGAACCGCTTCACGATGGACACCGCGGGCTCGACCGCGTCGAGCGCCAGCGGCTCGCGCCCCATCTCCTCGGCGGCCTTGATACGGAACAGGCCGCGCACGGTGCGCAGACTGTCGCCCTCGTTCACGAGGCCGGCGTACTCACGGTAGCGCTCGACGGCGTTGAGCCTGACCGCGTGCTGGAGCGCCGCGACGGAATCCGGGTTCCAGACATGCTCCTCGCCGCGCAGCCGGTAGGCGTACTCGCCCCCGACATCGAGCGCGCTGCGGTAGACGGGCGCGTCCCCGAAGGCGTCGCGGTGGCGGCGCACGCTCTCCTCGGCGATCTCCGGCAGGCCCACGCCCTCGATATTGGTCGAGGTGCCGAAGAAATACTTGTCGATCAGCTCCGACTTGACCCCGACTGCGTCGAAGATCTGCGCGCCGCAATAGGATTGGTAGGTCGAGATGCCCATCTTCGACATGACCTTGAGCAGGCCCTTGTCGATCGACTTGATGTAGCGATAGACGATCTCGCGCTCGTCGACGCCGTCCGGCAGCTCGTCCTTCATCGCGAGCAGCGTCTCGAAGGCGAGATAGGGGTTGATCGCCTCCGCGCCGTAGCCCGCGAGGCACGCGAAATGATGCACCTCGCGCGGCTCACCGGTCTCCAGCACGAGGCCGACGGAGGTGCGCTGGCCGCGCCGGATCAGGTGATGATGCACGGCCGCGCAGGCGAGCAGCGCGGGCAACGGGATGCGATCCGGCCCGACCGCCCGGTCCGACAGCACGATGATGTTGTAGCCGCCATTGACCGCGGCCTCGGCCCGGTCGCAGAGGCGCTCGACCGCGCCCTCCATTCCGCCCGCGCCGAGCTCGGCCGCGTAGGTGATGTCGAGCGTCTTCGTGTCGAAGCGGTCCTCGAAATGGCCGATGGAGCGGATCTTCTCCAGGTCCTCGTTGGTCAGGATCGGCTGGCGCACCTCGAGGCGCTTGCGGCGCGATGTGCCTTCGAGGTCGAGCAGGTTCGGCCGCGGCCCGATGAAGGACACGAGGCTCATCACGAGCTCCTCGCGGATCGGGTCGATCGGCGGGTTCGTGACCTGCGCGAAGTTCTGCTTGAAGTAGGTGTAGAGGAGCTTCGACCTGTCCGACAGGGCCGAGATCGGCGTGTCGGTGCCCATCGAACCGACGGCCTCCTGCCCGGTCACCGCCATGGGCGCCATGAGGAGGCGGAGGTCCTCCTGGCTGTACCCGAAGGCCTGTTGCCGATCGAGCAGCGACACGTCCGTCCGCGGCTGGCGCGGCTCGACGTTGCGCAGGTCCTCCAGCACGATCTGGGTGCGCTTCAGCCAGTCCTGGTAGGGGTGCGCGGCCGCGAGCTCCCGCTTGATCTCCTCGTCCGCGACGATGCGGCCCTGTTCGAGGTCGATCAGCAGCATGCGGCCCGGCTGGAGCCGCCACTTCTGCACGATCGATTCCTCCGGGATCGGCAGCACGCCGGCCTCCGAGGCGAGCACCACGAGCCCGTCCTCGGTTACCAGGAAGCGAGCCGG
>CAHJXE010000315.1 GCA_903644085.1 Hyphomicrobiales bacterium | reverse complement strand
GCGGCCGCCCTCGCGCTCGCGCTCGTCGCCGGCACGATATGGCTCCTCGTCCGGCTGGGATCGGGGTTCGCGGCCGCGACGCCCCCGCCGAAGAACCCGTTCGGCATCGGCCTGCGCGAGGCCGCACCGTCGGCGGACGGCCTCGGTGGTGCGCTTCTCGCGATCCAGTCGCGCTTCTCCCGGGCGCTGAACGAGGCGCTGACGGGCTTCGCCGGAGGAGGGGGCATCTCCGGCCTCGTCGGGCTCGGTTTCGCCTATGGGGTGTTCCATGCGGCGGGGCCCGGGCACGGCAAGGCGGTGATTTCGGGCTATCTCGTGGCGACCCGGCGCACGCTCGTGAAAGGCTTAGGGCTGAGCCTCGGGGCCGCCTTCGTGCAGGCGTCGGTGGCGATCGGCATCGTGTCAGTCTTCACGCTGGCGCTGCGCGCCACCGCCGCGACGCTCGGCACCGCGATCGACCGCATGGAGCATGCGAGCTTCCTGGTCCTGGTCCTGGTCGGGCTGGCGTTGCTGTGGCGCAAGACGGCCGCACTCGTGCCGGAGCAGGCTGCGGCAGCCCGCCCGGACGCCGCGCACGAGCGGGATTGCGCCTGCTGCGAGCACGCCCACATGCCCTCGCCCTCCGCGGTCGAGCGCGCACGCACGTGGCGGGACAGCGTCGGGATCATGCTGGCGGCCGGGATCAGGCCCTGTTCGGGCGCGATCATCCTCCTGGTCTTCGCGGCCTCGCAAAATCTTTTCGCGGCGGGTGTCGCGGCCGTCCTCGCGATGTCGCTCGGCACGGCGCTGACGACCGGCTCGCTCGCGGCGCTCGCCGTCCTGGCGAAGCGTGCCGCACTCGCCCTCTGCGCCCGTCACGGATCGGCCGGCCGCCTCGCGGTGACCGGTCTCGAGATCCTCGCGGCCGCCTTCGTGACCGTGATCGGCGCGGCCCTCTGGCTCGGGACGTGGGGCGGGGGCCCGAGCTGAGCGCTATCCTTACTATGTAGGATGGCGCTCTGGCGGGGACCCCGGAGACGTCTTACCTCGAGAGACGTTGCCGAGCGGGCGAGTCCGATTTGCAGAAGACGCCGACGGGACCGGCAGAAGGGTTTGCCAGGATGCCGGCAGGGACACATCATCATGAGCCTGCCCAACCCGCCGACGTTCTGGCGCGGGCGGAGCGGCTCTGCCAGGAGCGCGGCCTGCGCCTGACGCCGATCCGCCAGCGCGTGCTGGAGGCGCTCGCGAGCGCCACTCACCCGCTCGGGGCCTACGATCTCGCCGACGAGCTGAGCAAGGAGCGCCGCCTCTCGGCCGTCTCGGTCTATCGCTCGCTGGAATTTCTCGAAGAGGTTGGCCTGATCCACCGGCTGTCCATCCGGCCCGCCTACGTGGTGTGCAGCCACGACCATGCGGCCGACACCGCGACCGTGTTCCTGATCTGCCAGACCTGCGGGGCGGTCGACGAGATCGCCTCGCCCGAACTGGAGCACGACCTCGCGGCCGTGTCCGCCCATGCCGGATTCAGGCCCGAGCGACGCGCGCTCGAGGTCGAGGGCCGCTGCTCGGCCTGCCGCGACCCGGGGAGTTCCGGGACGAACTGATCGTCAGTCGGCCGTCTGGCCCGCCTGGTCGACGCCCTCCAGGATGCGCTCGACGTAGATCCGCCGGACCGCCACGATCGTGACCGCGAGGACCGGCGTCGCGACGATCAGCCCCGTCAAACCGAACAGCTCGCCCATGCCGAACAGCACGACGAGCAGCAGGGCGGGCGGGATCTTGACCGCGGATTCCTGCATCATCGGCTGCACGACGTTGCCCTCGATCTGCTGCACGACCAGGAACAAAGCCGTGACCCAGAGCGCGGTCGCGGGCGACTGCGTGAAGGCGAGCAGGATCGCCGGCACGGCCCCGAGGATCGGCCCGAGATAGGGGATAAAATCCAGGAGGCCCGCCAAGACCCCGAAGGCAAGCGCGTAGGGGACGCCCAGCGCCCACAGGCCGAGCCCGATGAGCACGCCGATCGTCGTCATGGCGGCGAGTTGCCCGCCGAACCACGCGCGCAACGTGTGGCCGAGCTCGTCGAGAAGGCGCAGCGTGAAGCCGCGGTACCGCTCGGGCACGAGCAATTGCAGGCCGTGCACGTAGGTGTCGGGCGAGAGCGCCAGGAAGAGCGCCGTGAAAAGCAGAAACACGAGGTCCGACAGTGCCCCCGACGCGACGGAGAGCACAGAGCCCGCTCGCGACATGACATCGCCCGGGGAGGGCAGGCTGAACTGCGACTTCACCTGCTCCCAGGCGCGCCCGAGAAGCGGCGTGTCGTCGAGGCGCTTGTGCAGGTTCTCGGTCAGGCCCGGATAGTTGCGCGCGAGGTCCTGTCCCTGCGCGATGAGGACCGGCACGACGAACAATCCCGCGAGGCCGACCAGCACCACGCCCGCGACCGCGACGAGGATCACCGAGATCGGTCGGGACACGGGGATCCGGTCCGCGATGAAGCGGCCGGAGGCCCGCAGCAGCACGGCGAAGATGACCGCCAGGAAGGTGAGCAGGAGAAGGTGCCGCAACGCCCAGGCGCCCGCGAAAAGCGCGCACATGGCGAGGAGGATGAACACCGCGAAGACGGTCACGCTCCGGACGCTGTCGCGGGACCGCGCGATGCTGTCGCCAGCGCTGGCACTGCTCACCTGATCCATGGTGCGTGACCTCCCGCGACATCGATGCCGTCCGCGTGTCGCTTACACGTCCGGGGCGGACATGACACGGCGCGTATGGCGCGACCCTGGGCAATGGGCGCGGTTCCCCCTCTCGCCCGGCACCGCCGGGACCGCAGGAGAGGCCGAGCAGGCGCGAAGCGCCGCCCGGGGCGAAGCGCCGCCCGGGGTGGGGACGCCCGGCCGGGGCTCCCCCTCCGTCAGGCGCTTCGCGCTTGCCACCTCCCCCTGCGGTCCCGGCGTTTGCTGGGCGGGGAGGAGAAGCGGCGCTTGTTCCGGGACGCGAAGCCGTGAACGTACCGCGTTCGTTCCGGTTATCCACAGCGGCCCGGTTTGTGCTCCCGGCCCGCGAGCCTACATCAGACCCATGGCCACACTCGACGACCTCTTCGACGCCGCCCCGGCGCGCAACGATCGCCAGATCACCGTGCGCGGCGCGCGCGAGCACAACCTCAAGAACGTGGACCTGACGATCCCGCGCGACAAGCTCGTCGTGTTCACGGGGCTGTCGGGGTCGGGCAAGTCCTCGCTCGCCTTCGACACGATCTACGCCGAGGGCCAGCGCCGCTACGTCGAGTCGCTCTCGGCCTACGCGCGCCAGTTCCTGGAGATGATGCAGAAGCCCGACGTCGACCAGATCGACGGGCTCTCGCCCGCGATCTCCATCGAGCAGAAGACGACGTCGAAGAACCCGCGCTCGACGGTCGGCACCGTCACCGAGATCTACGACTACATGCGCCTCCTGTGGGCGCGGGTGGGCGTGCCGTACTCGCCCGCGACCGGCCTGCCGATCGAGAGCCAGACCGTCCAGCAGATGGTGGACCGCATCCTAGCGCTGCCCGCCAAGACGCGGCTCTACCTGCTCGCGCCCGTCGTGCGCGACCGCAAGGGCGAATATCGCAAGGAGATCGCGGAGTTCCAGCGCCGCGGCTTCCAGCGCCTCAAGATCGACGGGACGTTCTACGCGATCGACGAGGCGCCCGTCCTCGACAAGAAGTTCAAGCACGACATCGACGTCGTAATCGACCGGCTGGTCGTCGGGCCGGACATCGCGGCGCGGCTCGCGGATTCGCTCGAGACCGCGCTCGAGATGGCGAACGGCATCGCGATCGCCGAGATGGCGGACGTGGCCGCCTCTCCCCGTGACAACGGGGAGAGGTCGAGCGACGCGAAGCGTCGACCG
>CAHJXE010000314.1 GCA_903644085.1 Hyphomicrobiales bacterium | reverse complement strand
CGAGCGCGACGCCAGGTCCCGCGGCCCGCAGCGCCTCCACCAGCGCGACCGTGTAGCGGGGGTCGTTCTGGCCGTCGCCGTCGAGCGTCGCGACGATCTCGGCCCGCGCGGCCCGGGTGCCCGTCAAGATCGCCGCGCTCTTGCCGCAGCTCAGGGCGTGACGCACGACCCTGAGCCACGGCCAGGCAGCCCGGGCGAGCTCGGCCGAGGTGTCGTCCGTCGATCCGTCCACCACGTAGACGACCTCGAAGGGCGCGAGCGGTGCCAGCACCGTGTCGAGTTCGGCCATCTGGGCCGAGATGGAGCCGGCCTCGTTCTTGGCCGGGATCACGATCGAGACGGCGGGCGTGACTCCCGCGGTCGCGTCAGTGCCGGACGACAAAGGCGTCCACCCCGACCCGGCGTCCGCCGTTGATGTTGAAGCCCTCGACTCGGCCGAGCGCCTCGGGCCGCGGCTCGACCGCCGCGAGCGCGGGCGCGACGCCCTCGGCGAAGCGATCGGCCACGAACAGGACGCGACAGCCGGGTGCGTTCAGGAAGGCTGCGGCCTGGTCGGGCCGCTCGATCATCGCGAGGTCGGTGCCGGCCAGGAACACGAGGCTCGGCTCCCGGTAGCCGAGCGTCGCGACCACAGGCGTGGCGCAACCGGACCGGGCGACCGTCTCGGCGAGGCGGGGCGACATCTTGAGCGAGCGCAAGACCGGCTGCACGAGCCCGAACACCGCGACCGAGAGCAGAGCCGCGGACGCGATGCCGGTCAGGGTTGCGCGGGTGACCTCGCGTCGGCCGAAAGAGAGCCAAGCCGCGAGCGCGACCGCGCAGGCCGCGAGCAGCACCGGCAAGGCGGAGGCGGGCAGCGCGCCGTCGAGCGTCCAGGCCGCGTAGCCGAGCCCGATCGTGAGCCCGATCGGGATCAGCGGCATCGCGGCGAACGCGACGCGCGCGCCAGGGCGCTGCGGCCCCACGTAACGCCGCGTCATCGCGATCACGCTCGCGATGGCGACCATCGGGTAGAGCGGCATGACGTAGTGCGGCAGCTTGGTGGGGAAGGCCTCGAACAGCACCCAGGCGGGCACGATCCAGGCGAGCGCGAAGGCCGCCCAATCCTCCCGCCGGCTCGTCCACACGAAAGGCGCGGCGATCGCCGCCAGGATGGCGCCGGGGAAGAAGGTCGCGAAGAACGCCACGAGGTAGAAGCCCGGCGGTGCGCCGTGCTGCTGCTGGCCGGTCGTGACCTTGCCCAGCATGTCGTCCCCGACCGCCAGACGGTAGAACGCCCCGCCGGACTTGATCCAGATCGCCACGAACCAGGGCAGGATCGCGACGAGTACGAAGAGGAGGCCGAGCCCCGGCCGCAGGGCGCGGAGCCACACGGCCGAGCGCTCTCGAACCGAGAGGACCAGCGCCGGAAGGCCCGCGAACAACACGACCAGCGGCCCCTTGATCAGGATGCCGAGCGCGACCGCGAGCCAGAACACGATCGCGGTCGAGACCGGCTGACGCGCGCCGTGCCGCCCGAGATAGGCGCGGCCGAGCGCCCCCATGGCGGCCGCGCAGGTGGCGAGCAGGACGGCATCCGTCTTCGCGAGGCGCGCCTCCACCATCAGGATCACGCACGAGCCCATGAGGGCCGCCGCGACGAACGCCTCGCGCCGCCCCGCGAAGGCGAGCGCCGCCCAGTAGGTGAGGAGCACGGCCGCGAGCGCGCCGAGGAGCGAGGGCACGCGGTAGAGGCCGATCGTCGTGCGGGCCGCCGGTATGCCCAGCGCCTCGCCCGCCCGGACGGAGGCGGCCTGGAGCCAGTGGATGCCGATCGGCTTCTTGTAGCGCGCCTCGTCCTGGAAGCGGATGTCGACGAAATCGCCCGTCTCCAGCATCTGCTTCGTGGCCTGGGCGAAGCGCGGCTCGTCGCGGTCCATCGGCTGGAGCGACGCGATCCCGGGCAGGAAGCAGACGAGCGCGAGCGCGAGCAGCGCCGCGCAGGCGCGCGCGTGGCTCCGCTCCGCGAAGGCCAGCAGACGCTCGGACCAGGAGACGGCGTCGGATGTCGGATCGGTGCGGCTCGCCGCGATGCCGGCCATGGGTTCCTCGCGCGTCGGGACGGACACGCCCGCCCGCCCCCGTCAGGCGACGCGCCGTGTCGGGCAATCCACCGGCGAAGTCAAACTCAGGGTCCCGCCCGGTTGCCGGGAGACGGGCCTATCGCCAGTGTGAGGACACGAGACCTGAGAGGAATGCATGATGGCGCAGCATCGGCTGGATGCCGGGGCGGAGACGGTCCATTGGGGGTTCTTCGACGCCGCCCTCCAGCCCGTCCTGACGATCGAGTCCGGCGACACGGTCACGATCTCGACCGTGTCGGGCCCGGCCGAGGTGATGCCACCCCCACCCATGACCGTGCCGCCCGCGCTCGCCGAAGTGCAGGCGCGCGTGCCGAACCGGATGCCCGGCCACATGTGCACCGGCCCGGTGGCTTTGCGCGAGGCGAAGCCCGGCCACGTGCTGGAGGTCGCGATCGAGGACATCCAGCTCCACTACGATTGGGGCTACACCTACGCTGCGCCCCTGAAGGGTGCGCTTCCCGACGAGGTCGACGAGCGCCATCTCATCCACATCCCGCTCGACCGGGAGCGGATGATGGGACGGCTTCCCTGGGGATTGGAGCTTCCGCTCCGTCCCTTCTTCGGCGTGATGGCGGTCGCCCCGCCGCCCGGCTGGGGCACCGTGTCGACGCTGCCGCCGCGCCGCAACGGGGGCAACCTCGACAACAAGGAGCTGGTGCCCGGCACGATCCTCTACCTCCCGGTCCACGCGGAGGGTGCGAACTTCTCGGTCGGGGACGGGCACGGCGTCCAGGGCGACGGCGAGGTCTGCGTCACGGCGATCGAGACGGGGCTGATCGGCACGTTCCGGCTGACGCTCCGGGACGATCTCGCGCTCGACTGGCCGATGGCCGAGACGCCGACGCACGTCATGACGATGGCGTTCGATCCGAGCCTCGACGCGGCCGTGAAGATCGCGCTCCGCTCCATGATCGACCTGATCGCGGCCCGGACGGGGCTCGGGCGCCACGAAGCCTACATGCTGTGCAGCCTCGCGGCGGATCTGCGCGTCACGCAGGCCGTCAACGGCAATAACGGGATCCACTGCATGCTCCCGAAGACATGCCTCGTCGGGCGGGGATGACGTGTGATTATCGCCTGTGCACAAGCGTCTGGCTGTCCGGGTTGAGGCCCGGGCTTAATTGGCTGCGATCCGAAACGGGGGTATTCGCGATGCTGCCCGCGCCATAAGCTCGGGGCTATCAGGTTTCGCACACGAACCGGGGGGCTCGGACGCGATGACGACACGCCGGCGCGACCCGAAACAGCGCCCCGAGGATCCCGGTGGAGCGCCGCCCGATCGTCAGGAGGTCGAGCAGGCGATCGAGGCGGTGATCGCGGCGGTTCTCCCGAAGGGCCGCCCGGACGGACGATCCAAGATCCGCAAACGGCCTGCCCCAGGCCACAAACCTGCCCGAAATCGCGGCGAGTGACGTTCGGGAGAACGGAGGACGACCGGATGAGTGATTTGCGCAGGCGGATCGATCGCAAGCTGCGGGACGCCGCGACACGACGTTTCGCGCGTGAGATCGGCGCGTCCGTCCTGGCGACGATCATCGGCGGTGCCGTCATCTCCCACGCGACGCGTGAGAGCCCGTCGCCTGTCGTACCGGCATCCAAATCGTCCGAGCGCCTGGCGCTCGGCGCCCTGCCCGAACGCGTGGCGGTCCGCGAGATCCCGACCGCTGGTCCGCCGCAGGCACCTGCCGCGCCCGTGACCGCGATGCCGGTCGCGCAGACGAGCGTGCCCGTGACCCCGGTTCGCGCAACGACCCGCACCGTCGAGGCCGCGCCGCGTCG
>CAHJXE010000313.1 GCA_903644085.1 Hyphomicrobiales bacterium | reverse complement strand
GTGCCGCGAGAGGAAGTAGGCGAAATCGAGGGTGTCCTGGACGCTATGGGTGTAGAGCAGCAGGTCGGTGATCGTCGTCACCCGGAACGAGGGCGGCGAGGGTGGCACCCCCGCGGCGGTCGCCGAAATCACATCGCTCATACACGCGATGCGGCCGCACCGGATGTTCGCGCCGGCCGCCAAGCCGGGCGGCAGGATCGCGCGGCCGGCCTCGAGTTGGACGTCCTCCTGCATGAACACGGTGTCGAGCCCGCCCGGCACCGGCGCACCCGTGAAGATGCGGTACGCGGCCCGGGGCGGAACGGTGCCGGCGGGTTGCCCGGCCGTGCCGCGACCCATGATCTCCAGGACCGTCTCCGTGCCGGGCGCGAGATCGGCGTGGCACACCGCGTAGCCGTCGACCGCCGAATTGTCGAAACCCGGCAGGTCGCGCGGGGCCACGATCGCGTCCGCCAGGACGCGTCCGTCGGCCCCCATGAGCGGGACCGTCTCCGTGCCGACGACGCAGTCCAGCCGCTCCGCGATCAGCCGCACCGCGTCGTCGAGCCGCAACGGCTCGTCACCGGTGGCGAAGCAATCGTCGGTGAGCTGCGCCATCAGGCGGCCGTGCTCGGGAGGGTGGGGCCGGGTCGGTCCATGCGCGTGGGTTAGAACGGCTCGGCCAGGATGTCATGGGCTGGCGGAGCGAGCGCGGCTCCGGCAAGACCGGCGGGCTCGGAGCCGTCATGGACCACGATCTCGACCTGCGCGGACTCAAATGTCCGCTGCCGGCGCTGAAGACCGCCAAGGCCTTGGTCGCGTTGACCGCTGGTGATCGGCTTGTCGTCGCCTGCACGGACCCGATGTCGGCGATCGACGTGCCCCATCTGCTGCGCGGAACGGGCGACCGGCTGGAGTCGGTGTCCGAGGCGCACGGCGTCGTCACCTTCCGCATCGTGAAGACGTAGGCGTGCCCGCGACCGGTTAGCCGAATGGACACGCGGACGGTCCACACTCCTCCAGAGGAGGGGAGAGGATGGGCCTGCACGAGGTGGCCGTACCGGCGTGGCGGAGCTCGCCCTCGCGTGCGCTGATGCGCCGCTTCGTGGTCGGCCTCGCGGGCGAGGGTGTCCAGAGCGCGTTCCACCTTCTCCTCAATCTCGTCGCGATGCGCGGCCTCACGGCCTACGGCTACGGGTTGTTCGCGATCGTCTTCATGGTGGGCAGCCTCGCGGTCACCTACTCGAACGCGCTCGTGGCGATCCCGGCGGCCGTGTACCTGCCCCGGCTGCGGAGTCCCGGGGCAGGGCGCTTCCAGGAGGTCGTCCTCGGGGCGGTCGCGGCCGCCCTGTCGGCCGGCGCGGGCGCGCTGACCCTCGCGGGCCTGTGGCTCTGGAGCGGGTCGGCCGTGTTCGGGGCGTCGGCCGGCGGCTTCGTGGCCATGTGGACGCTGCGCAACTCGGTCCGCGCAGGCCTCTTCGCGCGGCGCGAGCCCGGCCTCGCGGCCGGCGCGGACCTCGTCTTCGCGGGCACCGGTACGGCATGCCTCGCGGCGGCCTGGTGGCTCGACGCACTCTCCCCGGTCGCCTGTCTGGCGATCCTCGCGGTCGCCAACGCCTGCGGCGCGGCCGCCGGGCTCTACGGGTCCGGCCGGCCGGTGAGGCTCAGCTTCCGCCGGGGCGTCCGGCGGCGCTACGCCCGCCACTGGCCGCAGGTCTCCTGGTCCGTCGCCGGCATGACGACCACGAACATTCAGGCGCAGTTCCAGACGGTTCTCGTCGCGTTGATCGCGGGGCCGGCCGCCTACGCGCCGATCGCGGCCGCGCTCATCCTGCTCGCGCCGCTGCGCCTCGCTGGCTCGGCCCTGATCCTCCTGATGCAGCCCGAGTTCACTCGCGGCCTCGCGGCCGGTCGGCGCGGCGAGGTGAGGCGGCTCCTCCTCGCGGGCACGGCCGCGGTCGCCCTCGTGTGCCTCGCCTACGGGGCGGTGCTGCGTCTCGGCTGGGACGAGATCGCCGCCAGGATCTACGCGCCCGTCTACGCGGACCAGCCGATGGGGCTCGTCACCGCGCTCGCCTGGGTGACGGCGCTCCTCTATGTCACGTCCATGCTGCCGAAGGCCGCACTGGAGGCGGCCGGCGCCTTCAGGTCCGTCGCGGCCGCCACCCTCGCCAGTTCGCTCGCGGGCATCGTGGCCGTCGCGGCGCTCCTCGCCTGGAGCGGACCGGCCTGGTCGCTCGCGGGCGTCGTCCTGGCGGAATCGATCACGCTCGCGCGCTTCGGGATCGACGCCGCCCGGATCACGCGCTCGCGCGACTGAGCTGTGCCATTCCGGGATGGCACGGGATTGGCGCTGGGCCCGACGGATCGAATGAACGGCAGGGGGCCGTTCCCGAGTCCCAGCGGGACCGCTCATGTCGTCGTCGAGCAGCGTCGTGTCCACGGCATACGGTGAGGACGCAGCGAGGCCGCCCTGGACGCGGAGCCTCGTCGCCTCCGCGTGCCTCGCGGCCGAGGGCTTCGCGGTCACCCTCGCCGGGTGGGCGACCTCGCTCGTCTCGGGGGCGATCTCGGGCGACATCGCGCCTCCGCTGCCGGGCGACCTCCGGCTCGGCGCCCTGGCCGGGCTCGTCGCCGTTCTGTTCACCGTCCTGCGGACCGGGCCTGTCGGCGGGGTCGATCTCGCACGGGATACGACATGGCGCCGGACCGCCAAGATCTGGCACGCCACGATCCTCACGCTCCTGGTGCTGGCCGTGCTGACGCGCAGCGCCGACGCGCTGCCGCGCACCGCCATGATCCTCTTCTACGTTTTCGGCTTCGTGGCGCTCTGGGCGGCGCGGCGCGGCACGATCGGGGCGGTCCGGATCGCGGGCAGGCTCCACTGGGTGCCGGCGCAGCGCATCGTGATCGTCGGGACTGAGGCGGCGATCCAGGATTTCGCGAGCCGCTACCAGCCCTGGACGCTCGGCCTCGAGATCGTCGGCTCCTACGCGTTGACGCCGGTCTCGGGGGAAGGCGACGAGGCCCGCGAGCGTCTCGCGGCGGAGCTGCGGCCCGCGATCGAGATCGCGCGCGACCTCGCGCTCGACGACGTCTACGTGGCGCTGCCCTGGTCCGAGACGGACACGATCGACTTGTGCGTCGAGGCGTTCCTGACGATGCCGGTCGCGATCCACCTCGCGCCCGAGCGGGTGCTCGACCGGTTCGAGCGCGTCACGATCATGCGGCGCGGGGACATGGCCAGTCTCGAACTGACACGCCCCATGCCGCCCGCGGCGGCCTTTGCCAAGCGGGCCTTCGACGTCGCGGCCGCCCTCGCGACGCTCGTGATCTTGTCCCCGCTCTTCGCCGTCCTGGCGGCGCTGATCAAGCTCGACACGCCGGGCCCGGTCCTGTTCCGGCAGACGCGCTACGGCTACAACCAGCGCCCGTTCCGCATCTTCAAGTTTCGCTCGATGACGACCTACCAGGATGGCGGGCCGGTGCCCCAGGCCCGCCTCGGCGACGCGCGGATCACCCGCGTCGGCCGGGTGCTCAGGCGCAGCAACCTCGACGAGTTGCCGCAGCTCCTCAACGTGCTCCTGGGGCAGATGTCGCTCGTCGGGCCGCGCCCGCACGCCGTGCCCCACAACCAGGTCTACGAGCGCCGCATCGCGCTCTACGCGCGGCGCCACAACGTGAAACCCGGGATCACCGGCTGGGCGCAGATCCACGGGCTGCGCGGCGAAACCGACACGGACGACAAGATGCGCCGGCGCGTCGCGTTCGACCTGTTCTACATCGACCATTGGTCGCTTGGGCTCGACCTGCGCATCCTCGTGCGGACGGTGTTCTCCTCGGAGGCCTACCGCAACGCCGTCTGAGTCGTCCCCGAGCCGGCCGCGAAGGGCCGGCTCAGCCAGCGCGACCCCGCGAGCCCGAACCGCCAGGGCACGTCCGCGTTGCGGCTGATCCCGATCCGCGGCCCCGCGACGACCGGGTGCGGCATGGATGCGCCCGTGAGCCCGAAGGGCAGCCGGTCGAGGCTCGCCCCGTCATGCGAGCGCGTCACG
>CAHJXE010000312.1 GCA_903644085.1 Hyphomicrobiales bacterium | reverse complement strand
CGATCTTGATCTCGGACGCGATCGTGCGGCGGCGCTCCCGGATGGCGTCGAGGCGCTCGTCCGCTCCCGCGAGGTCGCCCAGCAGCTTGCGCCAGGCCTCCGCGCCGAGTCGCCCGGCCCCGGCCTCCTTGCGGGCCGCGTCATAGGCCTCGATCGCCAGGGTGAGCGTGCGCTTCTGCGCCCGCGGCGCGTAGATCTGGGTCGCCTCCTCGTCGAGGTCGCGGGCGAGATCGCGGTAGCCGCGCAGGCCCGAAGCCGCCGCAAACAGACTCGCACCGACCTCGCCGTCGCTCTTCAGCATCTCCTCCGCGCCCCGGCGCAGCATGGCGGCGTTCATCCCGAAGGCGTTGCAGAAGACCTGCCGCGTCATGCCCCCGAGGAACGGCCCCAGCGCGTCGTCCGGCAACGCGGCCCCGGACGGGTCGGACAGAAGGTTCTTGCGCCCCTTGCGGCGAAAGAAGGCGAGCGGACGCCCGTCCCGCGCGGTGATCTCCGCGCCGATCCGCAGGCCCTCGTCCTTGTGCAGGAAATCGTAGCGCGTGCGCTCCTCGATGCCGAAGAAGAGGTCCGTCACGGCGGCTAGCGCCGAGCTCTTGCCGGCCTCGTTCGGCCCGAGCACCACGTGCAGCCTCGCGTCGGGCCGGAACGCGAGGCGTCGGCCCGTGAAGGAGCCGTAGCGCTCGAGGTCGAGCGAGAGGAGCCGCACTCAGCAGCCCCGGCCGGCGAGGCGCGTCATGATCATGGCCTCCGCCTCCAGGCAGAGCTGGTCGAGGTCCCCCGCGAGATCGGGCTCGTCCGCTTCGCTCATGCCGCCCGGCAGGCGCTTGGCGATTTCCGCGATCATCTCGGCCGCGCGGCGGCGGAGAGCCGGGTCGTGGTCGAGCTCGGCGAGCAGCGCCGCCGGGTCGATCAGGCCGTCGCCCGCGGGCGCGGGACGTGCGGGCCGGACGGTGCGGATCTTCAGCGCCTCCAGCCAGACGTCCTCGTGAAGGCGATGCGCCGCCTCCTGGATTTCGGCCGCGAGCCGCTCGGGATCGCCCGCCAGCGCGCCATGCAGCGGCGTCTCGCCCCGCAGCGTCACCCGCACCGCGAGTGGCCGCCCGTCGGCCTCCGCGATCTGCGGGCGGAGCGCCGTCGCGACGGCGAACAGGACCGACGCCTCGTCCTCGTGATCGTAGTCGAGCGCGACGTCGAGATGGGCGAAGCGGGCGCGATCGACCACGAGGCGACGGATGCCGGTCACGCGCCCGTCCGCGACGTCGACCGCGACCGCGCCCTTGGGACCGCATTCGCGCACGCTGCGCCCCTGCAGGTTGCCGGGGAAGATGATGGGCGGCTCGCGCATCACCTCGACGTAGTCGTGCACGTGGCCGAGCGCCCAGTAATCGTAGCCGCGGGCCGCGAGGTCGGCCGGTGAACAGGGCGCGTAGGTCGCGTGCTGGGCGTGGCCGCCGCAAGAGGTGTGCAGGAGCCCGATGTTGAACCAGCCGGGCTCCGGGTCGGGATAGCCGCGCGCGAAGCTCTCGTCCGGCACGGCGCGCTCAGGGAAGCTGCGCCCGTGCAACGCGACGCGCAGGTGCTCCAGGCGATGCGTCGCGGCCTTGTTGCTGGAGAACTCGTGGACGCCGTCCGGCAGCGTCACGGCCTTGCGCACGACGCTGTCCGCGTCGTGGTTGCCGCGCACGATCGCGACCGGGATGCCGGCGCGCGCGAGGCGCGACAGCTCGCGGGCGAAGAACAGCCCGATCGAGAGGTCCGGCCACTCGCGATCGTAAACGTCGCCCGCGATCAGCAGGAAGGCGGCCTCCGTGTCGATCGCGTGCGTCACGAGCCCGGTGAAGGCCTCGCGGCTCGCGGCCGCGAAGCGCGCCGCCAAGTCGGCGTTCCTGGCCGCGAGGCCGGCGAGCGGGCTCGCGAGATGCAGGTCGGCCGCGTGGAGGAACGTGAAGGCGCTCATGAGTTGCGCTCCATCGCGCGTTCGCGCCGGCCGGGCAATCGGGGCGGACGGGATATCAACCGCGGATCGTCGGCGAGACCACCGCGACGACGCGACCGTGAAGGTCTTACCACCTCGAAACGCCACCGAAGGTCCAGATCCGGGCCTCCGTCACGGCCGACACCTCCGTCGAGCGCTTCGGGCCGCACGACATTCTTCCACGACCCGCATCACCGGGCAGCCCGCGCTATCTCAGATCGTCGAGCGCAGTCATCGCGTCCTGCGGCAGATCGAGGTTGCGGGCCGCGAGGTTCTCCCGGAGATGGGCGACGGAGGAGGTGCCGGGGATCAGCAGGACATTGGGCGAGCGCCGGAGCAGCCAGGCGAGCGCGACCTGCATCGGCGTCGCGCCGAGGCGGTTCGCGACCTCGGACAGCGTCGAGGATTGCAGCGGCGTGAACCCGCCGAGCGGGAAGAACGGCACGTAGGCGGTGCCGTGTCCCGCGAGTTCGTCGATGAGCGCGTCATCGTCGCGGTGCGCGAGGTTGTAGGCGTTCTGCACGCAGGCGATCTCGCAGATGCGCCGGCTGTCCGCGACCTGCCGCGAGGTCACGTTGCTGAGCCCGATATGGCGCACGAGGCCCTGCCGCTGGAGGTCGGCGAGCACTGTCAGCGGCTCCTCCAGCGATCCCTCGGCCGGCCCGTGCGTGCCCAGCATGCTGCGAAGGTTCACCACCTCGAGCACGTCGAGTCCTAGGTTGCGCAGGTTGTCGTGCACCGCCCCCGTCAGGTCCTCGCGCGAGAAGGCCGGGTTCCACGATTTGTCTGGGCCCCTGCGGGCGCCGATCTTGGTGACGATGACCAGGTCGTCCGGATAAGGGTGGAGCGCCTCCCGGATGATCTCGTTCGTCACGTGGGGGCCGTAGAAGTCGCTGGTGTCGATGTGGTCGACGCCGCTCGCGACCGCGTCGCGAAGCACCGCCACGGCAGCGTCGCGATCCTTCGGCGGCCCGAAGACGCCGGGTCCCGCGAGCTGCATGGCGCCGTAGCCGAGACGACTCACATCGCGGTCGCCGAGCTTGAACTGGTGGGTTGGATCGGTGGTCGACATGGGTGCTCCTCGTTGATCGATCTGCATCTAGGCACCACAGGTCCGAACGATAATCCCGCCCAATCCGAACGGGCTGTGCGGAAAACGGAGATAGCGAGGCTCGTGTCACACGGTGCACCGAATCGGGCCACCCCGCCCGCGGCACGGTTGAACCCGCCTTAACCGAACCCGTCGCATTCTCCCGGCATGAGGCGTGGCTGCGTAGCGTTCCTGGCCCTCGCGCTCATCGCGGTCGTGCTCGTAGGATGCGGGCGCTTCGGCGGCGAGCGGCGTGATCCCTGGCGGGTCCAGGCCGAGGAGGCGTGCCTCGCGTCCAAGCTCGTGACGCCGTCAGCCTACATGTCGCGGGTCTCCGAGATCGAAGGACCGGGCGCCTGCGGCATCACGTATCCCTTCAAGGTCTCGGCTTTCGCGGGCGGCTCCGTCGCCATGTCGAGCAAGGTCACGCTCGGCTGCCCGATGATCCCCGAGATCGATGGCTGGATCGACGACACCCTCCAGCCCGCGGCCGAGATGTACCTCGGCACGACCGTCGCGGAGATCCGGGCCGGCACCTATTCCTGCCGCGGGCGCAACGGCCAGCCGGGCGCGAAGATCTCCGAACACGCCTTCGGCAACGCGATCGACATCATGTCCTTCAAGCTCGCGGACGGGCGCGTCATCACGGTCGAGAAGGGCTGGCATGGCGCGCCCGAAGAGCAGGACTTCCTGCGCGAGACCTTCCTCGGTGCCTGCCGCCACTTCACCACGGTGCTGGCGCCGGGCTCGAACGTATTCCACTACAACCACATGCATCTCGACCTCGCGCGGCACGATCCGCGCGGGCGGCGACGCATCTGCCAGCCGACCATCAAGTTCGAGCCGCGTCTCGACCCGGACCGGACCGCCGAGCGCCCGGCCCCGAGGCCGCGTCCCGCATTGCGGCCGCTGCCCGAACCCGAGGCCCCGCTCGAACCGCTCGACGACGAGGACCCCTATGAGGCGACGCGCGGCGGCGACGCGGCG
>CAHJXE010000311.1 GCA_903644085.1 Hyphomicrobiales bacterium | reverse complement strand
CCCGCACCCTGGAGCAACCCCGCCGCGAGATCGGCGCGGAGCTCGAGGCCGACATGGTGGCAGGCGGCTACTGGCTGCGCCGGCCGGGGCCGAACGCCGAGATCGTGGTCGCCTACCAGGGAGCGGTCGCCCCGGAGGCGATCGCGGCGGTGGGCCTGATGGCGGAGGACCGGCGCGACGTCGGGCTCCTCGCCATCACGTCGGCCGACCGGCTCTATGCCGGGTGGAACGCCGCGCAGGCGGCCCGGGAGGCGGGCGAGAGCGGGGCGACGTCCCACGTCGAGCGGCTGCTCACCGGCCTGCCGGGGCATTGCGGGCTCGTCAGCGTCATCGACGGACACCCGGCGACGCTGGGCTGGCTCGGCTCGGTCGGGGGACACCGGACGCGCTCGCTCGGCGTGACGCGCTTCGGCCAGACCGGCACGATCGCGGACCTGTACCGCCATGCCGGGATCGACACCCAGGCGATCGTGGCGGCCGCGCAGGCCATCTCGCCCGGCCGGCGCATCCGCCACCTCGCGCTCGCCTCCTGACGCGTCCACCGGACCGGAACCGCCATGAAGCGCATCGCCATCCACCCGCCGCACGAGCTACGCGTCGAGGAGGTCGAACCCGACCGGATGGGGCCCGGGCAGGTCACGGTCGCGATCCGGGCCGGCGGGATCTGCGGCTCCGACATGCATTACTACCGCCACGGCGGCTTCGGGACGGTCCGGATCCGCGAGCCGATGGTGCTCGGGCACGAAGTCGCGGGATCTCGGGCGAATTCGCCTCGACATCGCACGAAGTCGAGCGAATTCGCGTCGGCGACCGGGTCGCGGTCAACCCGAGCCGGCCGTGCGGCCATTGCCGCTACTGCCTGGAGGGCCTGCCGATGCATTGCGAACACATGCGCTTCTACGGCAGCGCGATGCCCTTCCCGCACGTCCAGGGCGCCTTCCGCGAGCTCCTGGTCTGCGACGCCGCGCAATGCGAGGCCGTGCCGGGCGACATCCCCTACGAGGAGCTGGCGCTCTGCGAGCCGCTCTCCGTCGTGCTGCACGCGATGAACCGCGTCGGGCCGCTCTTGGGCCGGCGCGTCCTCGTCACCGGCACGGGACCGATCGGCGCGCTCGCGGTCGCGGCCGCCCGCCACTACGGCGCACGCGAGATCGTGGCGACCGACGTCATGCCGGAACCCCTCGCGGTCGCGACCCGGCTCGGGGCCGACCGGACGATCGACGTCGCGGCCGACCCCGGCGCGCTCGCCGGCTACGCGGCCGGCAAAGGCACCTTCGACGTGCTGTTCGAGTGCTCGGGCAACGAGGCGGCGCTGCGTGGCGCGATCCCGGCGATGCGCCCGCGTGGCAAGATCCTCCAGCTCGGCATCGCGGGCGGGGAGGTCTCGGTGCCGCTGAACGTGATCGTCGCGAAGGAGCTCGCGATTCTGGGCTCGTTCCGCTTCCACGCCGAGTTTGCGCTGGCGGCCGAGCTCATCGGCTCGCGCCGGATCGACTTGAAGCCGCTCCTCACCCGAACCTACCCGGTCGAGGAGGCGCTGGCGGCCTTCGAGGCGGCGGGCGACCGGCGCCACGCCATGAAGGTCCACCTCGCGTTCGCGTGAAACTCAGAGACAGGCCGTGATGCCCCCGTCCACGTAGAGCGTGTGCCCGTTCACGAAGGAGGAGGCGTCGGAGGCGAGGAACACCGCCGCGCCGACGAGCTCCTCCACGTCGCCCCAGCGCCCGGCCGGGGTGCGGGTCTCGAGCCAGCCCGAGAAGGTCGGGTCGTCGACGAGCGCCTGGTTCAGCTCCGTCCGGAAGTAGCCGGGCGCGATGGCGTTGATCTGCAGCCCGTGCTTCGCCCAGTCGGTGCACATGCCGCGCGTCAGCTGCTTGATCGCGCCTTTCGTGGCCGCGTAGGGCGCGATGCCGGGCCGCGCCAGCTCGCTCTGCACGGACGCTATGTTGATGATCTTGCCGCGCCCGCGCGGGATCATGCGGCGCGCGACCGCCTGCCCGACATAGAAGGCCGTGCCGATGTTCGTGCGCAGGATCTCGTCCCACTTCTCGATCGGAAACTCGTCGAGCGGCGCGCGGTGCTGCATGCCGGCATTGTTCACCAGGATGTCGATCGGTCCGATCTCCGCCTCGACCCGCGCGACCCCGTCCGCGACCGCCGCCGGGTCGGCGGCGTCGAAGGCCGCGACGGCGATCGCCGCGCCCTCCCCTCGCAGGGTCGCGGCCGCCGCATCGAGCCGGGCGGTGTCGCGCCCGTTCAGCACGACACGCGCTCCGGCGGCCGCGAGACCGCGCGCGAGCCCGAACCCGATCCCCTTGCTGGAGCCGGTGATCAGCGCCGTACGGCCACTCAGATCGAACAGGGTCACGTCATCCTCCTGCCTAGCGTCGTCGGCCGGCCGCATTGCGGGTCCGCGCGCCGCCATCCTATACCGCATGACCGGCCGCCCGACCCGAAAGGACGATCATGGCTCGCTCACAATTCACGCGCCGGGTCGCCGTCGCGATGGCGCTGGCTCTCGTGGCCGCCTCGCAGGGCGCCTCCGCGCAGACCGTCCTCCTCAACGTCTCCTACGACCCGACGCGCGAGCTCTACCGCGACATCAACGCGGCCTTCGTGAAGGATTGGCAGGCGAAGACCGGCGAGACCATCACGGTGCGCACCTCGCATGGTGGCTCGGGCGCCCAGGCCCGCACCGTCATCGACGGGCTCGACGCGGACGTCGTGACGCTGGCGCTCGCGCCCGACATCGACGCCATCGCGAAGGCCACGGGCAAGATCCCGGCCGACTGGCAGACGCGGCTGCCGCACAACGCCGCGCCCTACACCTCGACGATCCTCTTCCTCGTCCGCAAGGGCAACCCGAAGGGCATCAAGGACTGGGACGACCTCGCGAGGCCGGGCGTCCAGGTCATCACGCCGAACCCGAAGACGAGCGGCGGCGCGCGCTGGAACTACCTCGCGGCCTGGGGCTACGCCCGCGACAAAGGCATGGACGAGGAGGCCACGAAGGCGTTCGTGGCCTCGATCTACAAGAACGTGCCGGTGCTCGACACGGGCGCGCGCGGCGCGACCATCACCTTCGCGCAGCGCGGGCTCGGCGACGTGCTGATCGCGTGGGAGAACGACGCCTTCCTGGCCTTCGACGAGTTCGGCCGCGACAAGTTCGAGATCGTGGCCCCGTCGCTCTCGATCGTCGCCGAGCCGCCGGTCGCGCTCGTCGACGGCAACGTGGATCAGAAGGGCACCCGCAAGGTGGCGGAGGCTTATCTCCAGTTCCTCTACATGGACGCCGCGCAGGCGATCATCGCCCGCCACCATTACAGGCCCTCGAAGCCCGAGGCCGCCGACCCCGCGGTGCTCGACCGGCTTCCGAAGCTCAAGCTCTTCACGCTGGCCGACACGTTCGGCGGGTGGGCACAGGTGCAGCAGACGCATTTCGGACCGGGCGGCGTCTTCGACAGTTTCGCCAGGGTCGGACGATAGCGAGCAGGGCATCGCCGCCTCCGTGCGGACCACCGGAGGATCCCCGCGCGGTGCTAGCACCGTCTGGTCGTAGGAAAGCCGATGGCGTGTGTATCCGGCGCGCCGACGGCACGCCGTCCATGCGCGCAAGAACGGGTGACGTCCATGGATCGGGTCGATGTCGCGGTCGTGGGGCTCGGCGTCATGGGCAGCGCCGCGCCCTACAGCTCGCGAATACCACGCGGCCCCGAACACGGCCGACGCGATCGACCGCACCGTCCCCCCGGCGGAATCGGCCGACATGCCGCCGGCACGTCGCGGGACGCCTCGCGGGAGCGATGCCGGACGCGGTGGACGCGGCGGTGTGCCTCTACACGATCACGCCCGATCGCGGCTTCATCGACGATCGCCACCCGCACAAGGACGGGGTGCTCGTCGTCTCGGCCTGCTCGGGCCACGGGTTCAAGCATTCCGCCGGAATCGGGGACGCCGTGGCGCAGCTGATGACCACGGGATCGAGCGGGGTCGATCTCGCGTCCTTCTCGGTCGCGCGCTTCGGCTGACCCGACGTCCCTCGCGCCTCTCCTGTCCCTCCGAAC
>CAHJXE010000310.1 GCA_903644085.1 Hyphomicrobiales bacterium | reverse complement strand
TTCGCCGGGAACTCCGTCGGGACGATCTTGAGGTCCACCCCGACCTCCGAGAGCATGGCGGCGATGAGCTCGGCCGAGCGGCTCGCATAGGCCATCTGCGGCGTCTTGATCGTGATCGATAGGCCCGACCCGTAACCCGCCTCCTTGAGCAGCGCCTTCGCCTTGGCGGTGTCGTAGGGCAGGATACCGGTCGTATCCACGAAGGCCGGGTGGTTCGGCGAGAAGTGGCTGCCGATCGGCTGGCCGTAGCCGGAATAGGCGCCCTCGACGAGCGCCTTGCGGTCGATGGCGTGCATGAGCGCGCGGCGCACGCGCACGTCGTCGAAGGGCTTCTTCGTGTCGTTCATCCCGGCGACGACCTCGCCCTCGGTATTGCCCGCGACCGCCTTGAAGCGCCGGTCCTTCGCGAGGTCGGCGAAGAGCTCCGGCGCGCCGATACCCGGGAAGGCGTCGACGTCACCCGCCCGCAGCGCCGCGACCTGCGCCTGCGGGTCCGAGATGAAGCGAAAGGTGACGCTCTCAAGCGCGGCTTTCTTCCCCCAGTAATCGGGGTTTCGCACGAGCTCGACACGGTCTCCGCGCGCCCACGACTTGAACCGGAACGGGCCGGTCCCGACAGGGGTCGCGCGATTCGTCTCGGCACTCTTCGCCGACACGATCGAGGCGTCGCCCCAGGACAGGAAGTAGAGGAAGTTGCCCGAGGGTTGCTTCAGCCGGATCACGACCGTCGCGGCGTCCGGCGTCTCGATCGTGTCGATCGGGGCGAAGATCTGCTTCTGCGCGTTGGTCGAAGTCGGGGCGCGGGCGCGGTCGAAGGCGAACTTCACGTCGGCCGAACTCATCGGCGTGCCGTCGTGGAAGGCGACCTTCTCCTGCAGGTGGAACGTGTAGGTGAGCCCGTCGGGCGTGATCTCCCAGGCTTTCGCCAGCAGCGGCACGACCTTGCCGGTCCGGTCGAGCTTGACCAGCCCCTCGAACAGGTTCGCCCAGGTGACCTCCCGGATGGCGACCGGCGCGGCGATCGTCGGGTCGAGGCCGGGCGGCTCGACCGCCATCCCGATCACGAGGCCGGGCGCGGCGGCCTGCGCCGCCGCCAAGGGGCAGAGCAAGAGGCCGAGCGAGAGGGTCACGGTCAGGGCGAGACGCTTCAGCATCGCGTGGACTCCAACGAAGGACGTGACCCTATGACATCGCGAAGGGTCGTTCGCCAGAGCTTTAGGCGCCGGCGGTTGCGCTCGCTTTCGCCTCGCGGCGGCGCCTGTGGAGGATGAACTCGGTATAGCCGTTCGGCTGCTTGCGCCCGTCGAAGACGAGGTCGCAGGCGGCCTGGAACGCCGGTCCGTCGAAGCCCGGCGCCATCGCGCGGTACTCCGGATCGCCGGCATTCTGCCGGTCCACCACCTCGGCCATGCGCCTCAGCGTCGTGCGGACCTGCTCCTCCGACACGATGCCGTGGTGCAACCAGTTCGCGATGTGCTGGCTCGAGATGCGCAAGGTCGCGCGGTCCTCCATCAGCCCGACATCGTGGACGTCCGGCACCTTGGAGCAGCCGACCCCCCCGTCCACCCAGCGCACCACGTAGCCGAGGATGCCCTGGACGTTGTTGTCGAGCTCCTCCGCGACGGCGTCCGGCGCCCAGTTCGAGCGCGAGACCGGGATCGTCAGGATGTCCGCGAGGCTCGCCATCGGGCGCGACGCGATCTCCTGCTGCCGGGCCGCGACGTCGACCTCGTGGTAGTGCAGCGCGTGAAGCGTCGCGGCGGTCGGGGAGGGGACCCAGGCGGTGTTCGCCCCGGCCTTCGGGTGGCCGATCTTCTGCACCAGCATGTCGGCCATGCGGTCCGGCATCGCCCACATGCCCTTGCCGATCTGCGCCTTCCCGGGCAGGCCGCGCGCGATCCCGACATCGACGTTGCGGTCCTCGTAGGCCTTGATCCAGGCCTGGGCCTTCATGTCGTTCTTGCGCACGACCGGGCCCGCCTCCATGGAGGTGTGGATCTCGTCGCCCGTGCGGTCGAGGAAGCCCGTGTTGATGAACACGACCCGGCTCGCCGCGGCGCCGATGCAGGAGCCGAGGTTGACGGTGGTGCGCCGTTCCTCGTCCATGATGCCCATCTTCATCGTGTCGGGCGCGAGACCGAGCACGCCCTCGACGCGGCCGAACAGCTCGTTCGCGAAGGCGACCTCGTCCGGCCCATGCATCTTCGGCTTGACGATGTAGAGCGAGCCGACCCGGCTGTTCTTGAACTCATGTGTCCCGTTCAACTCGTGCAGCGCGATCAGCGCCGTCACGAAGGCGTCGAGCATGCCCTCGGGGATCTCCTGGCCGTCCGGCCCGAGCACGGCGTCCGTGTACATGTGATGGCCGACATTGCGCACCAGCATGAGGCTGCGGCCGGGTACGCTGATGTCCCCGCCGTCGGGCGCGGTGTAGGCGCGGTCGGGGTTCAGCCGGCGCTCGACCGTACGGCCGCCCTTCTCAAGGCTGGCGACGAGCGTGCCCTTCATGAGGCCGAGCCAGTTGCGGTAGACCTCGACCTTGTCGGCGGCATCCACCGCCGCGACCGAGTCCTCCAGGTCCATGATGGTGGTGACGGCGGATTCGAGCGCGACGTCGCTGATCCCCGCCGGGTCGTCGCGCCCGATCGGGTGCGAGCGGTCGATCGTGATCTCGAGGTGCAGGTTGTTGTGGCGCAAGAGGATCGCGGACGGCGCGGCGGCGTCGCCCCGGTAGCCGACGAACTGCTCGGGCCGCGCGAGCGGCGTCACGTCGCCGTCGTCCAGCGTCGCGATCAGCATCCCGTCCTCGACCCGGTAGCCGGTCGCGCGGGAATGGTCCGTCTCGGCGAGCGGGGCCGCCCGGTCCAGCACGGCGCGCGCCCGCGCGATCACCTTCGCGCCGCGCGCCTTGTTGTAGCCGCCGCCCCGGGTCGCGCCCCCGTCCTCGGAGATCGCGTCCGTGCCGTAGAGCGCGTCGTAGAGGGAGCCCCAGCGGGCGTTGGCGGCGTTCAGCGCGTAGCGCGCGTTCGAGATCGGCACGACGAGCTGCGGCCCGGCGACCGCGGCGATCTCGGCATCCACATTCGTCGTCGTGATCGTGGCCGGGCCGGTCTCCTCGCGCAGGTAGCCGATCTCGCGCAGGAAGCCCTCGTAGGCACCGGCATCGTGCGGCTGGCCGGCGCGCGCCGTGTGCCAGCCGTCGATCTTCGCCTGGATGGCGTCGCGGGCGTCGAGCAGCGCGCGGTTCGTCGGCGCGAGGTCGCGGAGCGTCTCGCCGAAGCCACGCCAGAAGGCCTCGGGCGCGATGCCGGTCCCGGGCAGCGCCTCCCGTTCGATGAAGTCGTGGAGCACCCGCTCGATCGTCAGACCGCCCGCCTCGATCCGCTCCATGTCCGTCCCCCCTCGTTCGTTGTCGGTGTGTCCTTACCAGGGGCGGCGCGCGGGCGTCATCCCCAGCGGAGCGGACCTTTCGGACGAGGATGTTGCGCAAGGTTACATCGCGGCAACCTGCCCTACACAAGCCCGGGCCGGCCCCCATATCTCGTCACGGCCGTCCGATCGGCCTCCTTCAGAGGGGACCACCCAGTGAACGACCAGGAACGTCAGATCATCACGGACATCTTCCAGCGTCTCGAGGGGACGGCCGGACAGGCGCGCGACGTCGACGCCGAGCGCTTCATCGCGGACAGGGTACGCCAGCAGCCCTACGCACCTTACGCGATGGCGCAGGCGCTCTACGTGCAGGAGGAGGCGATGAAGAGCCTCAACGGGCAGTTGGAGCAGCTCAAGGCCGAGAACGCCGAGTTGAAGCGGCACGCCTCGTCGGGCGGCGGCGGCATCCTGTCGTCGATCTTCGGCGGCGGGTCGCGGCCGCAGCAGCCGGCCTCCTTCAGCCGGCCGGGCAATGCTCAAGCCCCGCAGGGCTACGCGCCTCCGCAGGGCTACGCCCCCCCGCAGGGCGGACCGTGGGGGAACGCCCCGCAGCCTGCCCCGCAGGGCGGCCCTTGGGGCGGCGGCGGGTACGGCCAGGGCGGCGGCTACGCGCAGCCCCAGGCGATGGGCGGCG
>CAHJXE010000309.1 GCA_903644085.1 Hyphomicrobiales bacterium | reverse complement strand
TCCTCGTATACCGGCACGATACCGTCGGGGACGAGATCGTCGTGCTCTCGATCACCCACGGCGCGCGCCGGCGCTGAGGCCAGCGAACTCGGCTCAGTGCCGGAAGTGGCGGTGGCCCGTGAGCACCATCGCGAGCCCGGCCTCGTCGGCGGCCCGGATCACCTCGTCGTCGCGCATCGAGCCGCCTGGCTGGATGATCGCGGTGGCGCCCGCCTCGGCGGCCGCGATGAGCCCGTCCGCGAACGGGAAGAAGGCGTCGGACGCGACGACAGAGCCCCGCGCGAGGCTCTCCGGCGCGCCCGCAGCACGCGCGGCCTCGGCGGCCTTCCAGGCAGCGATGCGGGAGGAGTCGACGCGGCTCATCTGCCCGGCCCCGATCCCCACCGTGGCGCCGCCTTTCGCATAGACGATCGCGTTCGATTTCACGTGCTTCGCGACCCGGAACGCGAACCGAAGGTCGACGAGCTCCGCGTCGGTCGGGTGCCGCCGCGTCACGACCCGCAGGTCCATGTCGTCCACGACCGCGTTGTCTCGGCCTTGGGCGAGGAAGCCGCCCGCGACCGTCCGAACCACGAGGCCGGCCGCGCGCGGGTCCGGCAGGCCGTCGCTGATCAGGAGGCGCAGGTTCTTCTTCGCGGCCACGATCGCGACCGCCTCCTCGCTGGCGCCCGGCGCGATGATCACCTCCGTGAAGATTTCCACGATGCGGCGCGCCGCCTCCGCGTCGAGCGGCCGGTTCAGCGCCACGATGCCCCCGAAGGCGGAGACCGGATCGCACCGAAGAGCCAATTCGTAGGCCTCGAGCAGCGTCGCGCATTCGGCGACGCCGCACGGGTTCGCGTGCTTGATGATGGCGACCGCGGCCGTGCGGGCGGGATCGAACTCCGCCACGCATTCGAGCGCCGCGTCGGTGTCGGAGACGTTGTTGTAGGAGAGCTGCTTGCCCTGAACCTGCCGGGCGGTCGCGGCGCCGGGACGGGCATCCGGCGTGCGATAGAAGGCGGCGTTCTGGTGCGGGTTCTCGCCGTAGCGCATGGTCTGGGCGAGCCTGCCGCCGATCGCCCGGTAGGCGGGCGTCGCCTCGCCGATCTCGCCCGCGAGCCAGTTCGAGATCGCGGCGTCATAGGCGGCCGTGCGCGCGTACGCCGTCTGCGCGAGGCGGCGGCGCAGCGTCAGCGTGACCGCGCCGTCATACGCCGCGAGGTCGGCCAGCACCGCGTCGTAATCCGTCGGGTCGACGACCACCGCGACATCGCGATGGTTCTTCGCGGCCGCGCGGATCATCGCCGGGCCGCCGATATCGATGTTCTCGACACACTCGTCATATCCGGCGCCGCGCGCGAGCGTCGCCTCGAACGGGTAGAGGTTGACCACCAGGAGGTCGATGGGCTGGATGCCGTGCGCCAGCATCGCGGCCTGATGCTCGGGATTGGACCTCACCGCCAAGAGCCCTCCGTGGACGCCCGGATGCAGCGTCTTCACGCGCCCGTCCATCATCTCGGGATAGCCAGTCAGGTCGGACACCTCCGCGACCGCGAGCCCGGCACCCGCGAGAGCCGCGTGGGTCCCGCCGGTCGAGACCAGCGCGATCCTGCGCCCCGCAAGTGCCTTCGCGAAGGGCACGAGCCCCGCCTTGTCGGAGACGGAGATGAGGGCGCGCGTGACGCGCCGCGTGTCGGACGGCATGGCGGTTCCTGATCGGGGGCGGCGGCGCTTAACACATATGAGCGCGGGTGCGCCAATCAGCCCGCATTTCGGCGAACCGGGTCCTCGCGCGCTAAGCGCCAGGTGACCTCGACGTCGTGATCGAGGGGCCCGGCCTCGTGACGCAGCACGATCTGGCGCGTCGGACGCCACCCTTCGGCACCGCCGTAGAAGACGCTCTCCTCGATGCTGAAGGGCGAAGCGGTCGAGAAGCGCCATCGCGTCCCGTCGGGCAGCGAGAGCGCCGCCGAGCCGTCATCCTCTCCAGGGAGGACCTGCACGGCCGGATGGAGGTGGAAGCGCAGGACCGACTCCGCCGGGCGTCGGGCAGACCCGCCAGCCGCGACCAGCCGGTCCTCGCCCTCCAGCGACGTGCCGTCCGCCGACAATCGCAGCCGGCGCTCGTGCAAGATGCCGAAACGCCCGGAATAACCGTCGTGGCGCGCCGTCAGCACGATCCCGTCGGGCGTCTCGTGACGTTCGGTCTCGACGCGGGCCGGCCCGAGCGCCACCACGGGACCGAGGCGGCGAAGCAGCCACCGCGCCGTCATGCCTTGCCCGTCCGCGAGGATCCGCGCGGAGGACGTCCGGCCGAGTTCGAGGGTCGAATGCGCGGCCGTCTCGCGCCACAGGTGCGGCGCCCTACCCCCGGCCTTCGGCGCACCGCCGTTCACGACGAGCCGGGCATCGCGGCAGGACATCTCGAAGGAGAGACATCCCGCATGGGCCACCGCCGAGGAGAGCAGCCGTGGAGCCGCCCCGACATCGCAGAGCACGATCGTGTCGCCCGCCGCCATGCGGGCGTACCCGGAGGCCGGCGGCAGGGTCGGCGGCAAGGTCGACATGAGGCCGCGCGTGTCGTCGTGCGACAGGACGGTCGCCACGTGGCCGAGCGGGGTATGTCCCATGCCGTTGAAGAGCGCGATCTCCCCCCCGCGATGCCGGAGATGGCGCAGCATGGGCATGATGCGGTCGATCGCGCCCGTGAGTGCGGGCGGTGTCTCGATGCCCCGGCTGGCGTAGATCAACCGCAGCGGCAGGACGTCGAGCAGGATGTCGACCAGGATGCCCGGATGGCGGCTGACATGGCCGCCATCCGGCAGGATCTGCGCGTCGAGCTCGCGCGAGAGCGCCTGCGTGGCACCGCGCAGACGGTTCTCCAGCCCACCGCAGCAGAGCGCCGCGTAGGAGAGCGCGATGGCGGCGGCGAGCCGGTCGGAGGGCTTACGCACCGTCAAGAGATCCCGCTCGAGCGCCAGCGCGTCGCGCCCGATCGCGCGCAACACGTTCGTGTAGAGCTCGTGCTCGGCCGACACGAGGACGAGCGGGGATTGGCACAGGAACGCGACGAGCCGCCGGGCCACTACCTTGGTGCGCCGCGCCGATCCGTGCCGGAGGTCTCGGCGTCGGCGTCCGACGGCCTCGGCGACGAGTGCCCTCGCGTTGTCGCGCGCGATCTGGGTTTCGGCGGCCTTCAGGTGGCGAAGCCAACCAAACCCGTACAGCACCTCGCTCCAGGCATCCGACGGGGGTGCCACCGCGAAGGGCGATCGGCCGCCGGTCTGCACGGATCGCCCCGCGAAGGTGAAGAGCCCCGCATAGACATCCTCGGCGACCACCGGGTCTGCGGTGCGCAGGTCCTGGGGGGCGAAGAGCAGCCGCTCGGGCCGCGGCGCCCGCAAGCGCGGCAACCGGACGAGCCGCCGAAGCCCGCGTGGAATCGTCCCGCCCGCTTCGCGAAGCGCCAAGCCGTAGATTCGCCAGCGATCCGGCGCGCCTGCCACTCACAATCCTCACTGATCCATGCCCGACAGAGCACGCCGCCAGATACTGGCGCAATCGGCTTAACTCTCCGTAAGCCGTTTCCTCGCCGTGGTTTTCGCGCGTCAGGGCGGCCGGAAGAAGCGTGCGGCGAAGAACCCGTCGAGACCGGGGCGCGTTCCCGGCCGGTCCGCCCACGCGGCGGGCGTCGTGCGCAGGTCGCCTTGCGGGCTGACGAGATCGGACGTCAGGCCGCATTCGCCGGCCTCGACCGGCAGGCGCCGATAACCCGTGTGGCGCGCCAGGAAGGCCTCCGCCTGCCGCTCGCCTTCCTCTGGCTCCAGCGAGCACACGCAGTAGACGAGCCGTCCGCCGGGCTTGACCAGCGTGGCGGCCCGGTCGAGCAGGCGTGTCTGGAGGCCCGCGAGGCTCGCGAGGTCCGCCTCGCGCTTGGTCCAGGCGACGTCCGGGTGGCGGCGGATCGTCCCGGTCGCGCTGCAGGGTGCGTCGAGCAGGATCGCGTCGAACGGTTCGGCCTCGAAACGCGTGGCGTCCGCCTGCACGGTCGCGACCGTGAGGCGCAGCCGTTCGAGATTGGTCGCGAGCCGCTTG
>CAHJXE010000308.1 GCA_903644085.1 Hyphomicrobiales bacterium | reverse complement strand
CCGGGCTCGCGGCTGCGGGGCGTGGCGTGGCGGCGGCCGGAGCCGGGATCGGCGCACGACGTTTCACCGTCTCGACCACGACCGCCTTCGTGCGCCCGTGGGAGAAGCTCTGGCGAACCATGTTCTGCTCGACCGGACGCTTCAGCGACAGCGTCTTTGGAACGTGCAGCGTCTTGTCGCCCGGTGTCTTGGTGTCACTCATACAGCGTTAGCCCTGCCCGTTCGTCTGACCGCTCGACCCGTCGGGGCCGCTCACCTGATCGATGTCCCGCTGCGGCCCGGCCGAATCGCCGAGGCCACGATATCGGCGAAGGCGACGCCAACGCGTGACGCAACCCTCGCCGCCTGCGCCCGCGAGAAGCGCTGCGTGTATCACATGAACCCGCCCCAACGCCACGTCCAATTCGTCGCCGGACAGGTCGTCGAAAACGGGTAGATCGGATATCGGCACCCGTGCGCCTTTCCGCAATGCCCCGGTGAGCTTGCGCCGGCCGTCATCGGCAGCCTCGCGCGCGTGGACGAGCGCCGCGACCTCGCCCTTCAGGCAGGCGGCCTCGACCTTGCCGAACCCCGTGGTCAGGGCCGCCGCCTTGACGGCGAGCGAGAGTGCGCCCTGGAGGTCGCGCACGTAGGCGGCGTCGATCTCGTCGGCGAGGTCGGGCGAGACCTTGGCGTCCACCTTGAAGGCGCGCGAGAACAGACGCTTCTTCACCGCCTGTCGCACGGTCTCGGCGGTCGGGTTCGTCCAGGCGCCGCGGCCCGGCAGGCGGCCGCGCAGGTCCGCCACGACCTCGCCGTCCGGCGAGAGCACGAACCGGATCAGCTCGGCCGCGGGCTTCGCCTCGCGGGTGACGATGCAACTGCGCTCGGGCTCGTGCTTGGGCATGGTCGCTTCTTCTCCCCGCGAGTCCGGCCCCGGCCGGCACGGGGAGAAGTCGAGTCGCACGTCAGTGCGACCGGATAAGGGGCGCTGGACCCTCGACGCCGCTCGCGAATCCGTCCCTCACCCGGTCGTCCGCTGCCGCGAACGACTCGACCTCTCCCCGCCAGCGGGGAGAGGAGGGCGCCCGCCCGAGCCCGCTCAGCTCGGCTGGGCTTCCGTCTCGGCGAGCTCTTCCTCCTCGGACGGGGGAGCGTCGGCCTCGATCCAGCCCGCGTGCACGCGCGCCGCCATGATCATCGCCTCGGCCTCCGTGCGCGACAGCTCGAAGGCGTCGAGGAAGCCCGCCTCGCGCACCGCCTCGGGGCCGCGCCCTTCCGTGTAGCCGACGAGGTCGTCGGTCGCGCAGCCCGCGAGATCCTCGATCGACTTCACGTCGTTCTCGCCGAACGCCACCATCATGGCGGTCGTGACGCCGTCGATCTGGCGCAGCTCGTCCTGGACGCCGAGCTCGGTGCGGCGCGCCTCGTGCTCGGACTCGATCCGGTCGAGGTAGTCCTGCGCGCGGCGCTGGATCTCGGTCGCGGTCTCCTCGTCGAAGCCCTGGATGGTGGCAAGTTCGGACAGGTCCACGGAAGCGAGCTCCTCGACGCTGCGGAAGCCTTCCGCGGCGAGGAGCTGGCCGACGGTCTCGTCCACGTCGAGTGCCGTCATGAACAGCTCGGTGCGCTCGACGAACTCCTTCTGCCGGCGCTCCGATTCCTCGGCCTCCGTCAGGATGTCGATGTCCCAGCCGGTGAGCTGGGAGGCGAGGCGAACGTTCTGGCCGCGCCGCCCGATCGCCAGCGAGAGCTGCTCGTCCGGCACCACGACCTCGATGCGCTCGGCATCCTCGTCGAGCACCACCTTGACGACTTCGGCCGGCTGGAGCGCGTTCACCATGAAGGTCGCGCGGTCGTAGGACCACGGGATGATGTCGATCTTCTCGCCCTGGAGCTCTCCGACGACCGCCTGGACGCGGGAACCGCGCATGCCGACGCACGCGCCGACCGGATCGATCGACGAATCGCGCGACGTCACGGCGATCTTCGCGCGCGAACCCGGGTCGCGCGCCACCGCCTTCACCTCCACGATCCCGTCGTAGATCTCCGGGACCTCCTGGCCGAACAGCTTCGCCATGAACTGGGGATGCGTGCGGGACAGGAAGATCTGCGGCCCGCGCACCTCGCGTCGCACGTCGAACAGGTAGGCGCGGATGCGGTCGCCCGGCCGGAAGGTCTCGCGCGGGATCAGCTCATCGCGCCGCACGATCCCCTCGCCGCGCCCCGCGAGGTCGATGATGACGTTGCCGTACTCGACGCGCTTGACGAGGCCGTTGATGATCTCGCCGATGCGGTCCTTGTACTCGTCGTGCTGGCGCTCGCGCTCGGCGTCGCGCACCTTCTGGACGATGACCTGCTTCGCCGATTGCGCCGCGATGCGGCCGAAATCGAAGGGCGGCAGCGTCTCGGCGATCGCGTCGCCGACCTGGGCGGCCGGGTTGCGGCGGCGCGCGTCGTCGAGCGCGATCTCGGTCGAGTCGTTGTCGACCTGGTCCACCACGAGCAGGTGGCGCGAGAGCTTCAGCTCGCCCGTCTTCGGGTGGATCTCCGCGTGGACGTCCGTCTCCGCCCCGTAGCGGGAGCGCGCCGCTTTGGCGATCGCGTCCTCCATGGCGGCCACCACGATCCCGCGGTCGATGACCTTCTCGCGGGCGACCGCGTCGGCGATCTGCAGCAATTCGAGCCTGTTGGCGCTGACCGCCATGATGCGTTCTCCTTGAAACTCAGTTCGTCTGGCGTCGGCGCGGCGCGAAGGCCACCACGTTGTCCTCGGCCGCCTGCGGGCCGTCGTCGGTCTCGTCGTCCGGCGGCGGGGTCGAGCCCCGGCGCAGGGACTCGCGGATGAGCGCATCGGTGAGAACGAGCCGCGCCTCCGTGATGTCGCGCAGCGGCAGGCGAACCTGGGCGTCCTCGCCTTCCTTGACGTCGGGCAGCTCAATGATCGCGAAGGCGTCGCCCTCCGACCCGCGCACCGTGCCGCGGAAGCGCTTGCGCCCGGCATGCGAGCCGCCCTCCAGCGGCAGCGCCAGCTCGACCTTCGCCTCGTAGCCGGCCCAACGGTCGAAATCGCCGGCCCGCACCATCGGGCGGTCGATGCCGGGCGAGGAGATCTCGAGGTGGTAAGCCTGAGTGATCGGGTTCTCGAGGTCGAGCACGGGCGAGACCGCGCGGCTGACGCTCTCGCAATCCGCGACGTTCATCGTGCCGTCGGGCCGCTCGGCCATGATCTGGACCGTCATGCCGTTCTGGCTCGACACCTTCACGCGCACGAGGCGGAAGCCCAGGTCCTCGAGCACGGGCTCAACGATCTGGGCGACGCGCGCGGCCGCGCCGGTCTCGGTGTAGAACCTCGGTTCGGGTCCGTCCGTCATCGTGTCCATCGGGGCTCGGGCCTGGTTGGCGCCGAAGCCATAAAAAAAGAGCGGAACCCTTTCGGGCCCGCTCCCGACAATGGTGCGAGCACCATAACCAGAGCTGATGGCGACCAGATAGCATCCGCACCGGCCTCGCGCAAGATTTCGGCTCAGAGCGCCTCGGAGGGTTCGTAGGCGTAGCCGGAGCCCGACCGGACGAGTCGGCCGAAGCCCGGAAAGTCGAGATGCATGCCCGCGACCGGGAGGTGCTCGGAGGCCGCCATCTCGAAGGCGCGGTGGCGGGACGCGACCGCCGCCTGACCGTCGACGTCGAACCCGACCGTCCAGTCGGGGTGCCCCACCTGGAGCGAGGCCACGTGCACGACGTCCGCCCAGACGAACAGGCGCTCGCCCTCGCTCTCGACGAGGAAGCCGGTATGGCCCGGCGTGTGGCCGGGAAGCGCGACGGCCGTGATGCCGGGCGCGACCTCGCCCCCGGGCGCGAAGCGGGTGGTGCGGCCCGCATAGGCTCCGACCGCGCCCGTCGCGAGGGCGACCGTCGGCTTCATGGCGTCCGGCGCCCGGGCCGGCAGGCCCTCGTCGAGCAGTTGCAGACGGCGGGCCAGCTGGCCCTCCCCCGCGCCCTGGTTGAAATGCGTGTCCCAGCCGCTGATGTCGAAGACGGCGACGCGCGCGTGCGTAGCGAAGCCGCATTTTCGCTGGGCCTCCTGGGCGGTGGTGCCGACGCCT
>CAHJXE010000307.1 GCA_903644085.1 Hyphomicrobiales bacterium | reverse complement strand
GATGGCGCTCACGATCGGCTCCGGGCAAGGCGGCCCACGGTTGTCGCAAACCATATGCCGGACCTGTCCCGACACTTGCCAGCGACGCTCGGCCGGCCGAAACCGTTCGGAAAGGACGCCCGATGCTGATCGCCACCTGGAACGTCAACTCGGTCAAGCAGAGGCTCGACCACCTGCTCGATTTCCTGTCGGGCTCGGCGCCCGACGTCGTGTGCCTGCAGGAGATCAAGTGCGTCGACGAGGCGTTCCCGACGGCCGAGATCGAGGCGCTCGGCTACAACGTGGCGGTCCACGGGCAGAAAGGCTTCAACGGCGTCGCGATCCTGTCGAAGCTGCCGCTGGAGGACGTCACGCCGCGGCTGCCCGGCGACGAGGAGGACGTGCAGTCCCGCTACCTCGAAGCCGTGGTGTCGACCCGCACGGGCGCGGTGCGCGTCGCCTCCATCTACCTGCCGAACGGCAATCCCGTGGCGACCGACAAATTTCCCTACAAGCTCGCCTGGTTGGAGCGGCTCACCCGGCACGCGACGGGGTTGCTCGCCTACGAGGAACCGCTGGTGCTCGCCGGCGACTACAATGTGATCCCGGACGCGCGCGACGTCTACGACGCGGCGGCCTGGCTCGACGACGCGCTCTACCGCCCGGAGACGCGCTCGGCCTTCCGCCGGCTTCTCGGAGTGGGCTTCACCGACGCGCTGCGCGCCTGCGACGACCGTTCGGGCCTCTACACGTTCTGGGATTATCAGGCCGGGGCCTGGCAGCGGAACAAGGGCATCCGGATCGACCACCTCCTGCTCTCGCCGCAGGCGGCCGACCGCCTGACGGGGGTCGAGATCCACAAGGGCACGCGGGCGTTGGAGAAACCGTCGGACCACGTTCCGGTCTCGGTCACGCTGGACCTGTGATCGTCAGCGCGTGATCTGCTCGCAGTTGAGGCGACGACGCATCAGGCATTCCTCAAGCTGCGCGTTGCGGTGCATGGCGGTCATCAGCCAGTAGCCCCCGACCAGGATCGCGACGGCGACGAGCGCGACCGCGAGGTTCTGCCGATCACGCTGGTCCACGTCGCGGGCTCAGCGGCGCTTCGCCTGGAACTGCTCGAGGAACGCCAGCGCCGTGCGCCGGTCGCTCTCGGTGGAGGCCTCGAACGCCTCCGAGTAGAGGCTGGAGATCCATCCGTCGCGCTTCGGGTCGGCACCCTCCTTGGCGATGGAGAGCCACATCAGCCCGCGCGCGGGCTGGCGCGGCACGCCCTGGCCGTTCATCAGGATCTGGCCGAGCAGCGCCTGAGCCGGGTGGTGACCCTTCTCGGCCGCGAGGTTCAGCCAGCGCGCCGCCTGACGGGGATCGCGATCGGTGCCCGTGCCTTCGAGGTAGAGGCGTGCGAGGCTGTATTGCGCGGTCGAGTCGCCGAAATAGGCGGCCGCGTACTGGAACATCTCGACGGCGCGCTCGGGATTCGCCGCCACGTAGCTGCCCTTGATCCCGTCGAGGAAAAAGGTGCCGAGCGCCACGAAGGCGCTGGCCACGATGCCGGCGCGCTGCGAATCCGGCGCCTCGTCCGCGTTGTCGTCCGCGATGCGGGAGAAATACTCGAACGCCTTGAGCTCGTCCTGGGACACGCCGTCCCCGTCGGCATACATGCGGCCGAGCTTCCAGAGCGCCAGCGGGTAGCCCTGGTCGGCCGCGTATTCGAGCGCCTTGACGGCGCCCGCCTTGTCACCTGCATTGTAGTTGCGCACGCCTGAGCGCATCGCGTCCTTCGCGGAGGCGAAAGCCTCCGAGGCGGAGCGCGATTGCGCGGGACGGGACGCCGAGTCGAGGGCCGCGGCCGGCCCGGTGAGCGCCAGGGCCGACACCAACCCGATGACGGCGCCTGATCTACAGATCCGCATAGGTCTTGAGTTCGTGTCCGCCGCCCGGGTGAGTGACGGCGCCGTTCAGCGCCGACCCGACGGATTGCGCGTATTTCCACAGATATCCCGAGGTCGCGCCGGAGGGCCGCGGCACCCACTCGGCGCGACGCCGGGCGAGTTCGTCGTCCGTCAGGTCGACCGTGAGCGTGCCCGCGACCGCGTCCAGCGTGATCATGTCGCCGTCGCGCAGGAGCCCGATCGGCCCGCCGACCGCCGCCTCCGGCCCGACATGGCCGACGCAGAAACCGCGGGTCGCACCGGAGAAGCGACCATCCGTGATGAGCGCGACCTTGTCGCCCATCCCCTGCCCGTAGAGCGCGGCGGTGGTCGACAGCATCTCGCGCATGCCGGGACCGCCGCGCGGCCCCTCGTAGCGGATGACGAAGACGCAGCCGTGCTGGTACTCTTTCTTGCGCACGACCTCGAAGCACGCCTCCTCGCTGTCGAAGCAGAGCGCGGGTCCCCGGAAGGAGAGCTTGTCCGCCGCCATGCCGGCGACCTTCACGATCGCGCCCTCGGGCGCGAGGTTGCCGCGCAGACCCACGACGCCGCCCGTCGCGGTGATCGGCTTGTCGGCCGGATAGACGACGTCCTGGTCCGGGTTCCACGCGACCTTGGCCATATTCTCAGCGATGGTGCGGCCGGTCACCGTCATGCACTCGCCGTCCAGGTAGCCGTGGTCGAGCAGCGTCTTCATGAGGAGCGGGATGCCGCCGACCTCGAACATGTCCTTTGCGACGTACTTCCCGCCGGGCTTCAGGTCCGCGATGTAGGGCGTGCGCCGGAAGATCTCGGCGACGTCGAAGAGATCGAACGCGATGCCGCATTCATGCGCGATGGCGGGCAGGTGGAGCGCCGCGTTGGTCGAGCCACCGGAGGCCGCCACCACGGTCGCGGCGTTCTCCAGCGCCTTCAGGGTGACGATGTCGCGCGGCCGGATGTTCTGGCGGATGAGCTCGACCACCATCTCGCCCGCGGTCGCGCAGAACCGGTCGCGGATCTCGTAGGGAGCGGGCGCACCCGCCGAGTAGGGCAGCGCGAGGCCGATCGCCTCGGAGACCGTCGCCATCGTGTTCGCGGTGAACTGCGCCCCGCAGGCGCCAGCCGATGGGCAGGCCACCTGCTCCAACTCGTCGAGGTCCTCGCTCGACATGTCGCCGACCGAGTGCTTGCCGACCGCCTCGAACAGGTCCTGCACGGTCACGGGCTTGCCCTTGAAGGAGCCCGGCAGGATCGAGCCGCCGTAGATGAAGACGGACGGCACGTTGAGGCGCACCATGGCCATCATCATGCCGGGCAGCGACTTGTCGCAGCCCGCCATCCCGACCAGCGCGTCGTAGGCGTGGCCGCGCATCGTCAGCTCGACCGAGTCGGCGATGACCTCGCGCGACGGCAGCGAGGCGCGCATGCCGGCATGACCCATCGCGATCCCGTCGGTGACCGTGATGGTGCAGAACTCGCGCGGCGTGCCGCCGGCCGACGCGACGCCCTTCTTCACCGCCTGCGCTTGGCGCATGAGCGAGATGTTGCAGGGCGCAGCCTCGTTCCAGCAGGTCGCGACGGCGACCAGCGGCTGGTGGATCTGCTCCTTCGTGAGCCCCATCGCGTAGAGGTACGAGCGGTGCGGCGCGCGCTCCGGCCCCTCCGTCACGTGGCGGCTCGGCAGCCTCGACTTGTCGATCAGACGCGCATCCATCCCGAACTCACCGTCCCCGCCGTTCATCGGCTCCTCTGAGGGCCGGTGAGTGACACGCGCCCACACGATCGGACAACGAGACCTGAAGCCGCGATCCGAGGGCGCGCAGGCGACCTTGGAGTCGCTCCCAAAGGAGCTCTAAACCGTTGTGGGGCATCAACTTCTTGACGAGCGTCGAAGTGACCCCGGTTTATGGCGGGATCGCGGCGAAGGTCGGTTCCAGACGCGGCAGTTCCGGGATGTTCTCCGGATGTGGCGAACTTGTCACATCGCCGGGCGGGAGCGCTCCCAGGCAGGTTCCGCGCGCAAGACGGTCGGCCCGAACACCTCCTCGAACGCCGCCCGCAGCGCCACGTCCGCATCGTGCATCGTCACGGGCAGCCCGAGGTCGACGAGGCTCGTCATCCCGTGCCGCGTGACTCCGCAGGGCACGATGCCGGTGAAATGCGACAGGTCGGGCTCCACGTTCAGGCTGATCCCGTG
>CAHJXE010000306.1 GCA_903644085.1 Hyphomicrobiales bacterium | reverse complement strand
CGGATCGCGGCCGCCGGGCCGTCCGGATGCGTCCAGACCGCGTCGCCGAGCGCCACGAAGTCGACGCCCGTGCGGGCGGTCTCGGCGACCTCGGTCAGCGCGGACGCGTAGGCGGCGCAGGGCGGCTCGAAGATGTCCGCCCACCAAGCCGCGCGCTCCAGCGTCGCGTCGCGGTCCGGCACGTAGCCGTCGGGACGGGGCTCGCCGAACAGGAGGTAGTCGACCCCTGCCTCCCCGGCGGTCATCGCGTCGTGGCGCGCGCGCACGTTGCCGACCCCGAGGATGCGCTCCTCGGTCAGCGTTTCGCGCAGGCGCTCCAGCGCGGCGAGGTCCTCGGTGTGGATGCCGTCCGCCCCGCCCCGGATCGCCACGGTCGCGAGATTCGGAGCGCAGGACGACGCCATGCCCGGAACGGCCAGCACGAGGGCCGCGCCGCCGCGCTCCGCCAGGGGGACCAGGCTCTTCACGCGCTTCACGAGGGTGCGCTCGTCCGCCGCCTCCAGGCGCACGAGCACGGCCGCAACGTCGCCGCCGTCGAGCGCCTCGCCGAGCCGGGCCGCGAAGGGCTCGACCTCGCCGAGGAGTGGGGTCAGCAGCAGGAGGCGCGTGTCGCTCATGAGGTCGGGTATGGTCCGGATCGGGGCTCGCGTCATCCGGCCCGAATGCGGCGAAAGCCCGGCCGCACGCGTCGCGGCGTCGATCAGGCTCGCGCGATGGCGTCCAGGATGAGGCGTATCTCCTCCCGGCCCGCCTCGCCGAGCGGCGCCTGCGGGGCGAGCGGCGGCCCGACCGGGAAGCCCTGCAGCTCCAACGCGCCCTTGATGCAGGCGGCGAGCGAGTATTTGGCGAAGGCCCCGTTCATGGCCCAGAGCCCGCGTTGCAGCTCCATCGCGCCGGACCAGTCGCCCGCCCGCGCTAGGTCGTAGAGGCGCACGCTCTCGCGCGGGATCACGCAGGCGGGTCCCGCCATCCAGCCGACCCCGCCGATCAGCATGACGCAGGCCGGGATGTGGGCGGAGGCCGCGAAGACCTTCATGCGGCCCCCCGTCTCGTTTATGATCGAGAGGAGCCGCCCGGTATTGGTCGACGCGTCCTTGATGTAGCGGATGTTCTCGACCTCGCAGAGCCGTCGCAGGACCGGGATCGACAGGTCGGAGCGCTGGAACTGCGGGTTCGTGTAGAGGACCACCGGCCCGTCCACAGCCTCGGCGATCGCCCGGAAATAGGCCTCGACGCCCGCGTCAGGGATCGGGAAGTAGGCCTCCAGGATGGCCAGGACGCCGTCCGCGCCCAGCGCCATGACGTCACGCGCGAGGGCGACCGCGTCACGCGTCGCGGTCGCCGCCACGCCCGCGATGACCGGCACCCGGCCGCGCGCCGCCGCCACCACCGTCTCGACGATCTCGAGGCGCTGCGCGTGGCCGAGATAGGCGAACTCGCCCGTGCTGCCGAGCGGGGTCAGCCCGTGCACGCCGCTCTCGACGAGGTGGTCGACGAGGCGCGTCAGGACGGGCCGGTCGACCCGGCCGGCCTCGTCCAGCGGCGAGACGAGGTAGGGGAAGACGCCGTGCAGTTCGCCGATCCAGGCCATGTCAGCTCTTCGATGTGTCAGCGACGGACAGGACCGACAAGGCGTCGGGCGTGAACGTCTGTCTGTTCGCGAGCTTGTCCCGCTTCGGTCCTCGGCTCAAGATCGCACCGGCCGGACCCTGTCGCGGACCCGCACGCCTCGCGTATCCTCACCTGATTCGGGCCACAGGCGGGCGGGACGGGTTTGCGGGCGATCGCGATCGATTTCGAGACGGCGAACGAGCAGCGCTGGAGCCCCTGCGCGGTCGGGCTCGCGTGGATCGAGGACGGGGCGGTCGCGCGGCGCGCCTACCGGCTGATCCGTCCGCCCGAGATGCGCTTCGCGCCCGGCAACGTGCGGGTCCACGGCATCCGCCCGGTCGATGTCGAGGGCGAGCCGGACTTCCTCGCCGTCATGGACGAGTTCTGGCCGGACCTCACCGGTACGCTGATCCTGGCGCACAACGCGCCCTTCGACATCGGGGTGATCTGCGCGACGCTCGCGCGCTACGGACGGGCCGTGCCCGACCTCGCCTATCTCTGCACGCGCGACATCGCCCGCCGGGCCTGGCCGGGCGAGCCGTCCTTCGGGCTCGCCGCGATGGCGGCGCGGATCGGTCTTTCATTCAGGCACCATCACGCCGAGCACGACGCCTACGCGTGCGCGAAGGTCGCGCTCGCGGCGGCCCAGGATCACGGTACGAACCGCATCTCCGTCCTGGCGGACCGGCTCGCCCTCCTGCGCCGCAGCAGCGCGGGCTGGACGCGGCCGGTCGAGACCTCGCGACGGACGGCACCCCCTCCCCGGCCGGGGCGGGACCCGCTCGTCTTCGCTGTCGCGGGCTCGTCGGGCGCGCGCTACGAGGTGCGCGGGAGCTTCTCGGGCCACGGCTTCCGGCTGCGCTGCGACTGCATGGCGGGCCGGTTCGGCAGCCGCTGCAAGCACGTGACGGCGCTGCTCGACGGCGAGGTCACGAATCTCGTGTCCGACAACCACTACGATGTCGAGAAGCTGCGCGTGATCGTCGAGGCGCTCGGGCTCGACGCGGTCCAGCCGCCCGAGAAGGCCCGCCGCGCGGCCTGACCCTCACGCGAGCGGGCGTGTCGCGTTCTCCAGCCAGCCGCGCACATCCTCGGGCACGAGCGGCGCGATCTCGCGGGCGACCCGCGCGTGGTAGGCGTCGAGCCAGGCGATCTCGCCCGGCGCGAGGAGGCGCAAATCGATCAGCGCCCGCTCGAAGGGCGCGAGCGTCAGGGTCTCGAAGCCGAGCATCGCGCGCTCGCCCCCTGGCACCTCGTGCGGCGCGACCAGAATGAGGTTCTCGATGCGGATGCCGTACGCGCCGGTCTTGTAGTAGCCGGGCTCGTTCGAGAGGATCATGCCGGGCTCGAGCGCCGTGTGGCCGAGCTTCGAGATGCGCTGCGGGCCCTCGTGGACGGAGAGGTACACCCCGACGCCGTGCCCCGTGCCGTGGTCGAAATCGAGCCCCGCCTCCCAGAGCGGGCGACGTGCGAACCCATCGATCTGCGCGCCCGACGTGCCCTTCGGGAACACGGCCGTCGCGATCGCGATGTGACCCTTGAGGACGAGGGTGAAGCGCTCGCGCATCTCGGGCGTGGGCTCGCCGACCGCGACCGTGCGGGTGATGTCGGTCGTGCCGTCCTCGTATTGCGCGCCGGAATCGACCAGGAACAGCTCGCCCGGGCGGAGCGCCCGGTCGGTCCCCCGCGTCACCCGGTAATGCACGATCGCGCCGTTCGGCCCGGAGCCCGAGATCGTCGGGAAGGACACATCCTTCAGCGCGCCCGTCTCGCGGCGGCAACGTTCCAGCGCCTCCACGGCCGCGATCTCGGTGACGCCGCCGCGCTCGGCATGCGCGTGCAGCCAGGCGAGGTAGCGCGTCACCGCGGCCCCGTCGCGCAGATGCGCCGCGCGGGTCCCGGCGATCTCGGCCGCGTTCTTGACCGCCTTGAGGAGCGTGATCGGGTCCGCGCCGACATCGGCGTCCTTGAGGCGGTTCGCGAGGGCCGAGGCGGCCGTCGATGAATCGAGCCGGACCTTGCGGTCCTCGTGCCCCAGCCGGTCGAGCGCGGGGCCGAGCGCGTCGGGTGGCGCGAGTTCGGCAATGGCGCCCAGCACGTCGCCCACCTCGTTCGTGACCTTGGCGGGATCGAGGAACAGCGTCGGGCGGCCCTCGGCGGGCAGGAGCGCGTAGCCGAGCGCCAGCGGGGTATGCGCGACGTCGCCTCCGCGCAGGTTGAACGCCCAGGCGAGGTTGTGCGGGTCGGAGACGAGGAGCGCGTCGAGGCGTTCGACCACGAGCTTGGCCTGCACCCGCGCGAGCTTGGAGGCTGCACTCTCACCCGAGACGGCGTCGGAGCGCAGCGTGACGGGCGCCCGGGGGGCGGCCGGGCGGTCCGGCCAGACGGCGTCGATGGGATTGGTGTCGAGAGCGACGAGCGTGCCGCCCACCCGCTCGACGGCACGTCGGAGCTTGTCGACCGCACCTGCCGTGTGCAGCCAGGGAT
>CAHJXE010000305.1 GCA_903644085.1 Hyphomicrobiales bacterium | reverse complement strand
GTCATCGTGTCGGGGCTGGCCCGCGGCATCGACACCCGCGCGCACAAGGCGGCGCTCGCGACCGGCACGGTCGCGGTCCTGGCTGGAGGCCATGATCGCATCTACCCCTCCGAGAACGAGCCGCTGTTGGAGCGGATCGTCGGGGAGGGCGGTGCGATCGTCTCCGAGATGCCGCTCGGCTGGGAGCCGCGGGGCCGCGACTTCCCGCGCCGCAACCGCATCGTGTCGGGCCTCTGCTACGGAGTCGTGGTGGTGGAGGCGGCGCGCCGCTCGGGCTCGCTCATCACGGCCCGGTTCGCCCTGGAGCAGGGACGCGAGGTCTTCGCGGTACCGGGCTCGCCGCTCGATCCGCGCGCCGAGGGCACGAACGACCTGATCCGCGGCGGCGCGACGCTCTGCTCCTGCGCCGAACACGTCGCGGCGGTGATCGGGCCGCTCCTCGGCCGGGATCCGGAGCTGCACGCCTTCCGAGACGCTGCGCCGGACTCCGACGATCACGAGACGCCGCTCTGGGACGAACTCGACGTGCCCGGGAGCGGGCCCGCGTCGTTTTGGGAGAGCCCCGACGCCACCTTCGTGCATCCGGGCGGCGGCGACCGCGACCGCGTGCTGGCTCTCCTGTCGCCCGCGCCTGTCTCCGTCGACGATCTCGCCCGGCAGGCGGAGCTGCCGATTCGCCAGGTGCAACTCGCGCTGGTGGAGCTCGAACTCGCCCGCCTCGTCGGGCGCAGCGGATCGGGCGGTGTGTTCCGGGCCTTGCCTGACCCGTGACCCGACCCTCAGCAACCGCTCGTTGATATCTTCCGGCTCGTCGTCTTCGCCTCCAGGTGCACGATGTCCAGGAGATAGGCGATGAGGTCGAGCCGGGACGCCCGGGCGAGTTGCGCGAGTTCCGCGGTCATGTCCTTCACGTAATCCGCGACCTCGGTCGGCGAGCTCTCGGCGAGCCCGCGCCTCGCACGATCGTATCGATGTGCGTCGTCCGTCCAGTCGTCCATGGTGCCGCTCGTCAGCTTAGACCAACATGCAATCTGTAATATTGTTCTCCTCAAATTCCATCCTGAGATTGATCCATTCGATGGCGTATTCGCAGAAAGTCTAGTGCTCCTTGCAGGATGTAGGCGGCCGCGACCCGATCCACGATCTCGGCGCGTCTGGCGCGTGACATGTCCGCCGCGATCATCGCGCGCGTGACTGCGGCGGTCGACAGGCGCTCGTCCCAGAACGCCGCCGGACACGTGACGACCCGCGCGAGGTTTCGCACGAAGGCGCGTGTCGCCTGGGCGCGCGGCCCCTCCGTGCCGTCCATGTTCACCGGCAAGCCGACGACGAACCCGCCGATCTCGTATCGGGTCGCCAGGAAGGCGATCCGCTCGGCATCCCTCGTGAATTTGGCCCGCGCGATCGTCTCCAGAGGGGTCGCGATGCAGCGCTCGACGTCCGAGATCGCGAGGCCGATCGTCTTCGTGCCGAGGTCGAAGCCCATCAGCCGCCGCCCGCGTGGCAGATCGGCGAATGCCGCGAGCCCGTCATGATCGGCGCTCATGGACGGGATCCGCCGATCGCATCCTGCGCGACGGCTTCCCCGGCGGCGGCCCGACACGATAAAGGTCTTGCCGCGGCTCGAACGAGGTCACGCATGCGCATCGTCTGGTTCGGCCACTCGGCCTTTCGTCTCGAATTCTCCGACAAGATCGTCCTGATCGATCCGTTCTTCACCGGCAACCCGGCTTTCGAGGGCGACGTCGCGAAGGCGTCGGAGGGCACGACCCACATCCTCATCACCCACGGGCACGCCGACCATGTCGGCGACACGGTCGAGATCGCGGCCCGGACCGGAGCCACGGTCGTGGCGAACTTCGAAGTGTGCATGTGGCTCGCCACCAAGGGCGTCGCGAAGACCGACCCGATGAACTCCGGCGGCACCACGGACCAGGGCGGCTTCTCGGTCACCTTCGTGCGTGCCGACCATTCGGCCACCATGATCGAGGGTGACGTGTTCACGCCGCTTGGAAACCCGAACGGCATCGTGATTCGCAGCCCCGGCGAGCCGTCCGTCTACCACATGGGCGACACGGACCTGTTCGGCGACATGACGCTCATCCAGGAACTCTACGCGCCGGATGTCCTCATGGTGCCGGTCGGCGACCGGTTCACGATGGGGGCGGACGGCGCGGCCTTCGCGGTCAAGCGCTTCTTCAAGCCGAAGGCGGTGATCCCCTGCCACTACGGCTCCTTCCCGATCATCGCGGCGACGGCCGACGCGTTCGTGGCCGCCATGGAGGGAAGCGGGGTGCAGGTGGTGGTGCCGCAGAAGGGGACGGGGTTGCGGATCTCTTAAGGCGAGCCGTCCGCGTTAACCGTCCCGGTGCATGAGCCCGGCCGGACCGATGACTCTGACCCCTCACGGGTGTCATAGATGCGTTTACGAATTGTTAACCGCGCATCGGACGGGGCCATGACGAGTTTGACGGCGGACGGGCAAGACGGCGATCCGGTGACCGGCTTGGTGGCCGATCATGCGCTGGAGACCGGGGTCGACCGGATCGCCTTCGCCCCAGGGGCGATGCGCGCCATGACGGACGAGGAGCCGTCGCGCGCCGCGGATTTCCCCACTCTGACAGGAACTGCGTCCGGACGCGTGCCGCACCACGCCTTCGTGGTCGTGGGGCCGCAAGAGATCCGGTCGTCGACCGGGCTGCCGACCGCGAACGACAACAACCGCGCCGGCACGGCCCGGAAGCGCTCGATGTGGCGCGACCTGTTCTTTCTCGCTCTTTTGACCATGACCATCGCCGGGGCGTTCTGGAGTGGACAGCAGAACGCGGCGCAACGGGTCATCGTGGTGCCCGGGCCGTCGAGCGACAGGCACATGGTCACGTGACGAACTAGGGCGTGGCAAGCGGCGCGCCGGCGTGACATAAGAGCCGTCATGGAAACCGATACATACCCGTACACCCTCGAGGTCATCCCCAGCCCGCGCCTCACGGGGCATTTCGATTGGGCGATTCGCAAGCACGGCAAACTCGTGCAGAGGTCCGACCGATCGCAGACCTCCGAGGCTGCGGCTCGCAAGAGCGGCCTCGCGGAGATCGAGCGCCAGTTCCTCCGCGCGCACGGCGAGCGATAGCGTCTCCGCCGCCCGCCCTGCCGGTGGCGGCGGCCGCGCGACGGTGGTACGGGCTCGCCGACGACGTTGGGGATTTTCATGTCGGTCGATGACGGCACAGTCCGACGGATCGCGCATCTCGCCCGCATTCGCCTCGACGAGGCGGATGTGCCGCGCATGGGCGACGAGCTGAACGCGATCCTGCGCTTCGTGGAGGAACTCGACGAGGTGGACGTCTCGGGGATCGAGCCGATGACCGCCGTGATGCCGCTCGTCATGAGGAGGCGGGAGGATCGCGTGAGCGATGGCGGCAAAGTCGCGGCGATCGTCGCGAACGCGCCTCACTCCGAGGACGGATTTTTCATCGTGCCCAAGGTCGTCGAGTAGGCGGCCGAGAGACATGCCTTCAGACATGCCCTCATGAGCGGTCTCACCAGCCTCAGCCTCGCGCAGGCCCGCGACGGCCTCGTGGCACGCAGCTTCTCCGCGACAGAGCTGACCTCTGCGCATATCGCGGCCGTCGAGGCCGCGCGGGCGCTGAACGCCTACGTGCTGGAGACGCCCGAGCGCGCGCTTGCCGCGGCGGCCGAGAGCGACCGCCGGATCGCGTCCGGGGAGGTACGCCCGCTCGAAGGCCTGCCGCTCGGCGTGAAGGACCTGTTCGCGACGGACGGGGTCCGCACGACCGCGTGCAGCCGGATCCTGGCGGGTGCCGAGGGATCGCCGGGCTTCGTGCCGGCCTACGAATCGAGCGTGACCTCGCACCTCTGGCGCGACGGCGCGCTGATGCTGGGCAAGCTCAACAACGACGAGTTCGCGATGGGCTCGTCCAACGAGACGAGCGTGTTCGGCCCCGTCGTGTCGCCCTGGCGGCGGGCGGGCTCGAACGTCCACGCGGCCGACGCAGTGGGGGCCTCTCGGGGAGGGACCGTCGAGGGCGCGCATCTCGTGCCCGGCGGTTCGTCCGGCGGCTCGGCGGCGGCGGTCGCGGC
>CAHJXE010000304.1 GCA_903644085.1 Hyphomicrobiales bacterium | reverse complement strand
GCCAGGCGGCCTACGTGGCGGCCAACGGCTACCTCGAAGGTCTGGCGCGCGCCCGGCGCGAAGCCGGACGGCCGGCGCTGGCGCTCGCCTGGGGGGCTATCTCGGATGTCGGCATCCTGGCGCGCCAGAAGGGCCTCGCGGAGGCGCTCGCGAAGCGCGTCGGCGTGAAGGCGATGCCGGCCCGCGAGGCGCTCGACCTCATGGTGCAGGCGCTCTCGCGCCATCCGGGACCGGTGGACGAGGCGGTGATCGCCATCGGGTCGCTCGACTGGTCGGCCGCGCGCCGGCTGCCTGCCCTGTCCTCGCCGACCTTCGCGGCGCTGGTGCGCGACGGCGTCGTGGTGGATGGCGGCGACCGCGCGAGCATCGACCTGCGCGCTCTCGTCGCGACGACCGACAGCGAAGCGGTGCGTAAGACGGTGATCGACGTCATCGTGGAGGAGATCGCGACCGTGCTGCGGGTGCCGAGACAGGATGTCGGCTCGACGAAGAAGCTTGCCGAGATGGGCCTCGATTCGCTGATGGCGATCGAGCTCGCGACGGCGTTGCAGGAGCGGCTGGAGCTCGGCTCCCCGCCGACGGGGTCTGTGGGCAGCCTGACGGTGCCGGGTCTGGCCGAGAACCTGATCTCCTTCGTGCATGCCGGCACGCCGGACGAGGAATCGCGCGTGACCCAGGCGCTGAACGACCGTCACGCGGGCGTCGCGCTCGACGACGCCGCGATGGCGTCCGTCATGCAGGCGGTCGCGGCGCACGAGCAGAGCGCCAAGGAGCAGACGGCCAAGGGCGTGTCTCAGTGACGGATGGAAACGGCGGGCGGCTCTCGGACAAGGACCGGGAGGCGCTCTTCGCGCGGGTGAACCGGCGCAAGACGAACGCCGCCGCGCCGCGGCCCGTGCCGACGATCGCCTACTCGGCGGAGGTCACCGACTTCACGACGCTGCCCGGCTACAAGGAATTGCGCACGCAGCAATCCTTCGCGGCCGTGATCGGGCTGGAGAACCCGTTCTTCCGCGTCCACGAGGGCCGGGCCGGCGCCGACACGATGATCGGCAACCGGACGCTCTCGAACTTCTCCTCCTACGACTACCTCGGGCTGAACGGCCACCCGGCGGTCTCGGCCGCCGCGAAGGCGGCGATCGACCGCTACGGCACCTCGACCTCCGCGAGCCGGCTCGTCGCGGGCGAGCGGCCCGCCCACCGGGACCTCGAACGGGGCCTGGCCGAGATCTACGAGGCCGACGATTGCGTCGTGATGGTGAGCGGGCACGCGACGAACGTCGGCGTGCTGGGCCAGATCCTCGGCCCGAAGGACCTCATCGTCTACGACGAGCTCAGTCACAACTCGATCGTGGTCGGGGCGCAGCTCTCGGGCGCGCAACGCCGTAGCTTCCCGCATAACGACCTCGACGCTCTGGACGCCATCCTGTCGGCCAGCCGCCGGCAATTCGCCCGCGCGCTGATCGTGGTCGAGGGCCTCTACAGCATGGACGGGGACTGGCCCGACCTGGCGCGCCTCGTGGAGATGAAGCGCCGGCACGGCGCGTGGCTGATGGTGGACGACGCGCACGGGCTCGGCGTGCTCGGTCGGCGCGGCTACGGCCTCGCCGAGCAGGCCGGGATCGACCCGCGCGAGGTCGACATCTGGATGGGGACGCTGTCGAAGACGCTGGCAGGCGCCGGCGGGTACGTCGCCGGGCCCTCCCCGCTAATCGACTATATCAAAACGTCGGTCGGCGGCTTCGTGTTCAGCGTCGGGCTGGCGCCGCCCGTCGCGGCCGCCTGCCTCGCGGCGCTGAACCTCATGAAGAGCGAGCCCGAGCGGGTCACGAAGCTGCACGAGAACGGCCGCATCTTCCTGGAGGCCGCGAAGCGGCACGGGCTCGATACGGGCACGAGCGGGGGCCTCGCGATCACGCCCGTGATCCTCGGCGAATCGCTGAAGGCCGCGATGCTGTCCGACAAGCTGTCGCAGCGCGGCGTCAACGTGATGCCGATCCTGCACCCGGCCGTGCCGGAGCGGCTCGCGCGGCTGCGCTTCTTCATCACCTCCGACCACACGGCCGAGCAGATCGAGGAGGCGGTCGAGATCACGGCCGACGAGATCTCGAAGCTCTCCGGCACCGCCGACGTGATGAAGGCCTTCGCGCAGACGCTCGGCTGAGCCGCGCTCGGCTGAGCCCGGCTCAGCGCTGAGCCGCGTACCCGGCGACGAGTCGCGAGAGCGCGGCCAGGACCGCCGGGGCATCGTGACGTGCGACCGCGTCCGACAGGACCGCGAGGTCGGGTTCCAGCGAGGCCGGGTCCTGCGCCGTGACGCGGCTCGCCCGGATACCCGCGACGGCGGTCGGCGTCAGCGCCTCGCCTTCCGATTCCAGCGCTTCGCTCAGCCGCTCGCCCGGCCGGAGCCCCGAGAAGGCGATCGCGACGTCGACGTCGGGCTCGAGCCCCGCGAGGCGCACCATGCGGCGTGCGAGATCGACGATGCGGATCGGCTCGCCCATGTCGAGCACGAAGGTCGACGCGGAGGCGTCCCCCATGCCGAGCGTCGCCGCCACCAGGACGAGGCGCACGGCCTCAGGGATCGTCATGAAGTAGCGCTCCACCTCCGGGTGCGTGACCGTGATGGGGCCGCCCTGCCGCAACTGCTCGGTGAAGCGCGGGATGACGGAGCCGGAGGATCCCAGCACGTTGCCGAAGCGCACGGTGAGGAAGCGCGTCGCGTGACCTTCGCGGTCACGCGCCGCCCAGAGGAGCTCGCCCGCGCGCTTCGTGGCGCCCAGCACCGAGACCGGATCGACCGCCTTGTCGGTCGAGATGAAGATCGCGCAGACCGCACCCGCTTCGGCGGCCGCGCGCGCCACCTCGGCGGTGCCGAGCGTGTTCGTCCGCGCGGCCGCCACCGGGTGGCCCTCCACGATGTCGACATGCTTCAGCGCGGCCGCGTGGAAGACGAGCTCGGGGCGGAACGCCGCGAAGACTTGGGACAGGTCCGCCCGGTCCGCCACGTCTGCGAGCCGCTGGTGGAGGATCAATTGCGGGTGGAGCGGTGCGAGCTCGGTCGCGATCGACCAGAGCGCCAGCTCCGAGCGGTCGAGCAGGGTGAGCTCGCCCGCCCCCATGGCGGCGAGTTGCCGGCACAGCTCCGAGCCGATCGAGCCTCCCGCGCCTGTGACGAGGACGCGTCGCCCGGCGACGAGCGCGCGCACCGGCGCGAGGTCGAGATCGCGCGACGAGCGGCCGAGGAGGTCGTCGATCGAGACGGGCGCGAGCTGCACCGGTCCGGCATCCGACCCGAGGTCGGTATAGGCAGCCGATGGCCGCACGATGGTCAGCCCGAGCCGCCGGGCGGTGACCAGGAGGTCGTCGACGGCCGCACCTGCGCGCAACACCTCGCGCGAGACCACGATCCGTCGCGGACGCACCCCACGCGCCTCCAGCCGGGCGAGGACGGCTTCGAGGTCGGCCAGCGTCCCGAGGATCGCGACCTGCTGGATGCGCTCGCCGACCTGCCGCACCTTGGCGGTGAGGAGTCCGACGGGCTCGAGCGGGCTCACCGCGTCGCGCCGCAGCCGCTCGATCAGCGCGTTCGCCTCGTCGTCCGTCCCGGCGATCAGGACCGGCATGCGGTAGACGTCACGCGCGACGCGTCGCTCGCGGCGGCGGCTGCGATGCAGCCGGTAGGCGATCCGCGGCCCGGCGAGCAGCGCGACCTGGACCAGCCAGTAGATCACCGGAACCGTGCGGGGCACGATGAGCGCGCCGCGCGACAGGAAGTCGACGAGGACGAGGAACACGGCCGGCGCCACGACCGCGAGCGCGATCCGGTTCAAGTCCGAGATCGCGACGTATTTCCAGGGCGCGCGGTCGAGCCGGGCGACCCAGTAGGACACGGCCGCGACCGGGAGCGTCGCCAGGCAGGCCGCCCCGATGGGCCAGAACCGCGCGGCGAACTCGACCGCGCCCCAGCGCAGGACGAAGCTCACGAGGAGCGCGGCCGCCGTGACCAGGAGGTCGTGCAGGATGATGAGGGGGCGGCGGCTCAACGCGGGGTCTCTGTGGCGGCCCGGGCCGGGCCGGCGTCGCGCTCTGTATCAGAGCACGTCACGCTTGGCAGGCGGCTCACCGGCCGGCCG
>CAHJXE010000303.1 GCA_903644085.1 Hyphomicrobiales bacterium | reverse complement strand
CCGCACGCGCGCCGACCTCGCCGAGCAGGTCGCGCCCGACCACGATGTCGTAGGCCCGCGCGCCGAGGTCGACCCGGATCACCTCGCGGCGGCGCTCGTCCGCCTCGGCGGTCATCGGCACGCGCGATCCCTGGCGTCCAAATGCGCCTCGATGAGACCGAGCAGCCGCGTCACGACGCTCTCGTGCGAGCCGTCCTGCGATTCGAGCGTAAGGTCGGCCAGCGCGTAGACGGGATCGCGTTGGGCGATCAGCCGGCGCATCGTCTCGTCGGGATCGGGCGTCCGCAGCAGGGGCCGGTTGACGCGCCGCCGCACCCGCCGCATCAGCGTGTCGTGATCCGCCCGCAGCCAGACCGAGATCCCGCGCTCGCCGATGCGGCGACGCGTCTCCTCGTTGATGTAGGCACCTCCGCCCGTGGCCAGCACCAGCGGACCCTCGTCCAGCAGGCGCGCGATGACGCGTCGCTCTACGTCGCGGAACGCGCTCTCGCCGTAGATCGAGAAGATGTCCGGAACCGGCATCCCGGCCGCGGTCTCGATCTCCGCGTCGGCGTCCTTGAAGGTCACCCCGAGCCTGGCCGCCAGGCGACGCCCGACGGTCGTCTTGCCCGCGCCCATGATGCCGACGAGCACGATCGCGCGCCCGGCGAGACGCTCGCGCAGCACACCCGGCGCGCCGACGCCGCCCGGCAGCCCGTCGGTCCGGCGACCGGCCGTCTCGTTCGAGGTCAGGGCCTGGCTCATGGGGTCTGTTCTACCACGCCGTCACGCATCCGCCACATAGGTGCGTGCGGGATCGCACCGTGACGCTGCCGGCCGGCCGCTACGCCAACCTCTTCCTCGACATGCTGTCCGCCGAACGGGGCGCCGCCGGCAACACGCTCGCGGCTTACCGGCGCGACCTCGACGACTATCTGGCGTTCCTCGCCGAGACGGGTGCGACGCCGCTCTCCGCCGAGCCTGCCACGATCAGGACCTTCCTCGCCGGCCTGGAGACGCGCGGGCTGAAGGCCTCCTCGGCGGCCCGGCGTCTCTCGGCCGTGCGCCAGTTCCACAAGTTCCTCTACGTCGAGGGCCACGCGCCCGCGGACCCGACCGCCTCGACGGCCGGCCCGAAACGTGGTCGCGCGCTGCCCAAGGTTCTCTCCGTCGTGGAGACCGACCGGCTGCTCACGGCGTCGCGCGAAGCCGGCCCGGACCCGAGCCCGGCGACCTGCCTGCGAACTGCCCGGATGGCGTGTCTCCTCGAACTCCTCTACGCGACGGGCCTGCGCGTCTCGGAGCTCGTCAGCCTGCCGCGGCAGGCGGCGCGGACGCGCGACCGCTTCCTCATCGTGCGCGGCAAGGGCGGCAAGGAGCGGCTCGTGCCGCTGACGGAGGTCGCGCGGGACCTCGCGCGCACCTACCTGGCAATCCTCGACGAGCGCGGCATCCGCGGCCCGTGGCTGTTCCCGGCCGACAGCGAGTCGGGCCACATGACCCGACAATCCTTCGCGCGCGACCTCAAGACGGTCGCGGCGGCGGCCGGGCTGCGCGGCGACCGCGTCAGCCCGCACGTGCTGCGCCACGCCTTCGCGAGCCATCTTCTCCAGAACGGCGCCGATCTCCGCGTCGTGCAGGAGTTGCTCGGCCACGCCGACATCTCGACGACCCAGGTCTACACCCACGTCCTCGACGAGCGCCTGCGCAGCATGGTGCGCGACCTGCATCCGCTCGGCGACGAGCCGGGCTAGAGCGTCAGCCTCGCCGCAGCAGGAACACGCCCTGCTGGCCGAACAGGTTCCAGAACCACCACGGCATGTGGAACCGCACGGGCTGACCGCCGGCATCGAGCGCGTGCGACTGCTCCATCCGGGCCCCGACTTCGCGGCACAGACCCACGAAATCGCGCATCGTGCAGAAGTGGATGTTCGGCGTCTCGTACCAAGCGGCCGGCATGTTGTCCGTCACCGGCATGCGTCCGCGCACGCCGAGCTCGTAGCGCACCCGCCAATGGCCGAAATTCGGGAACGACACGATGGCGTGGCGACCGATGCGGATCATGTGCTCCAGCACCGTGCGGGGCTGGCGCGTCGCCTGGATGGTCTGGGACAGGATCACGTAGTCGAAGCTGTCGTCCGGGTAGTCCGCGAGGTCGGTGTCGGCGTCGCCCTGGATGACCGCCAGCCCCTTCGCGAGGCAGACGCTCACGCCGTCGCGCGACAGCTCGATGCCGCGACCGTCGACGCCGCGCCGGTCGCGGAGCAGCGCGAGCAGCGACCCGTCCCCGCACCCGACGTCCAGGACGCGCGAGCCGGGCTCCACCATGCCGGCGACCAGAAGGTGATCGCGCCGGGCCTCGTCCGGAGCGACGTCGTCTCGCGAGCGGGACGGCGTGAGCGCGGCACCCGCGTTCACCCGAGCCCGAGCTCCGAGGCGGCCGAGTCGAGGAAGCCCCGCGCGGCCGCGAACATCTCCGGTTCGTCCAGCAGGAACGCGTCGTGGCCCTTGTCGCTCTCCACCTCGACGAACCCGACCTTCGCGCCGCCCGCGTTCAGCGCGTGGACGACGGCGCGCGATTCGCGCGTCGGGAACAACCAGTCGGAGGTGAAGGAGATCACGCAGAATCGCGCGGGCGAGTTGCGGAACGCCCCCGCGAGCACACCGCCGTAATCCGCCGCGAGATCGAAGTAATCCATCGCGCGGGTCACGTAGAGGTACGAGTTCGGGTCGAACCGCTCGACGAACGAGATGCCCTGGTAGCGCAGGTAGCTCTCGATCTGGAAGTCGGCGTCGAAGGTGAAGGTCGGGGCCTCGCGGTCCTGGAAGGTGCGGCCGAACTTGCGGTGCAGCGCGCCCTCGGACAGGTAGGTGATGTGCGCCCCCATGCGGGCGACCGCGAGGCCCTTGCGGGGGCGCGCGCCCTCGTCGAGGTAGCGCCCGGCGCGCCAGTCCGGGTCCGCCATCACGGCCTGCCGCCCGACCTCGTGGAAGGCGATGTTCTGCGCCGAGTGGCGTGCGCCGGACGCGATCGGCATCGCGGCGAAGACGCGCTCGGGATAGCTCGCGGCCCATTGCAGGACCTGCATCCCGCCCATCGACCCGCCGACCACGCAGAACAGGCGCTCGATCCCGAGCCGGTCCATCAGCATGGCCTGCGAGCGCACCATGTCGCGGATGGTGACGAGCGGGAAATCGAGCGCCCAGGCGCGGCCGGTCGCGGGATTCATCGAGGCCGGGCCGGTCGTGCCCATGCAGCCCCCGATCACGTTGGTGCACACGACGAAGAACCGGTCGGTATCGATGGGCTTGCCGGGCCCGACCAGCGTCTCCCACCAGCCGGGCTTACCGGTCAGCGGATTGGGGTTCGCGACGTGCTGGTCGCCCGTCAGCGCATGGCAGATGAGGATCGCGTTCGTGCGATCGGCATTCAGGCGCCCGTAGCTCTGGTAGGCGATCTGCCAGGGCCCGAGATCGATGCCGGCATCGAGCCGCAAGGGCGCGTCCGCGCCGAAGCGCTCGACCGGGCTCGACGGGGTCTCGGCCTCTGACCGGCGCGGCAGGTCGACCGGAGGCACCGCCGATGGCACGCTGAATGCGAGATCATTCATGCCCGCGTTGTGTCGCGAGCGCACGCCCCGAGTCAACGAAGCGGCCGGTTCGGTTCGGTTGGCAGCCGCCGGGCCGCGACGTACACGAAGGTCGATGGCCGACAACACCACGAGCCCTGCCCCGCCGCCCGGCCTCGCGCTCCTGCGCGCCGAGATCGACCGCATCGACGAGGCGATGCATCGGCTCCTGATGGAGCGCGGGGAGATCATCGACCGGCTCATCGCCACCAAGGGCACGACCGGGTCGGGCTCCGCGTTCAGGCCCGACCGCGAGGCCTCGATGATGCGGGCGCTCGCGGCACGCCATCGCGGCATCCTGCCCCTCGACACGGCCGAGAGCATCTGGCGCGTCATCATCGCGACCTTCACCTACGTTCAGGCGCCCTACGCGGTGCTGGCCGACATCTCGGGCGGGGACGCCGCGATGCGCGACTCGGCGCGCTTCCATTTCGGCTTCACGGCGCCCTACCGCGCCCACGCGTCGGGGGCCGACGTGATCGCGGCGGTCGACCGCTCGCGCGGCGATCTCGGCCTCGTGCGGCTCGACCAGGGCGCGCCGGCGGGCGCGTGGTGGCG
>CAHJXE010000302.1 GCA_903644085.1 Hyphomicrobiales bacterium | reverse complement strand
CACGTCAGTGCGACCGGATGAGGGGCGCTGGACCCACGGCGCCGCTCGCGAGCCTGCCCCTCACCCGGTCGGCTTCGCCGACTCGACCTCTCCCCGCTATGCGGGGCGAGGAGGCACCCGGCCCGCGCCATCAATACACGTCGGCCTGGTAGCGGCCGGCCTTCTTCAGGCCGGCGATGAACGCGACCGCGTCGTCCGCGCTGAGCCCGCCCTCAGCCTTCGCGACGTCGACCAAAGCCGTCTCGACGTCCTTCGCCATGCGCTTCGCGTCGCCGCAGATGTAGAAATGCGCGCCGTCCTTCAGCCAGGACCAGAGCTCCGGCCCCACCTCGCGCATGCGGTCCTGGACGTAGACCTTGCCCGCGCCGTCGCGCGACCAGGCGAGCGTCAGATGCGTGAGGAACGCCTCGTCCCGCATCGCGGTCAGCTCGTCCTCGTAGAAGAAGTCCGAGGCTTGGCGCTGGTGGCCGAAGAACAGCCAGTTGCGGCCGGGCGCCGCCGCAACGTGCCGGTCGCGCAGGAAGGCGCGGAACGGCGCGATGCCGGTGCCCGGGCCGCACATGATGACGGGCGTCGCGGGGTCGGCCGGGAGCGCGAAGCCATGCGCCTTCTGCACGTAGATCTTGAGCGGGCTGCCGGCCTCGATGCGTTCGGCGAAGAAGGTCGACGCGACGCCGAGCCGTTGGCGCCTGTTGATCGCGTACCGCACCGTGTCGACGGTGAGCGTGACCCGGCCGATATCGGCCTTGGGCGAGGAGGAGATCGAGTAGAGCCGCGGCTGCAACGGATCGAGCGCCTCCAGGAACGCCTCCGCGTCCGGGCGGGCGGAGGCGAATTTGTGCAGCGCGCCCAGCACGTCGAGATGCGCGGCGTCGCCGTCCGGATCCTCGCCGGCCGCGAGCGCGCGCGCCTTGCGCCGCGCCTCGCCACCCGTCACCTGCGAGAACAGGGTGAACAGCGCGTCCGGGGCCGCGCCCAGCGCGTAGTCGTAGAGCAGGTGGTCGCGCAGCGTGCGCGCGCCGATGACCCGCTCGGGACGGGCGCCGAGCTGCGCGATGACGGCGTCCACCACCAGCGTCGCGTTGGTCGGGAAGACGCCGAGCGAATCGCCGACCACGTACGCGACGTCCGAGCCCGTGAGGTCGATCTCGACATGCCAGGTCTCCTTCTCGGAGGCCTCGCCGTTCAGCCGCCGCCGCGACAGGAAGGTCGCCGGAACCGGGTTCTCGCGGCAATAACCACGCGGTCCCAGGGGAGCCTCGACGACCGTGGCAGGGTCGGCATCCGCCGCCTCGCTGCCGCCGCCGATCTCAAGCGCCAGCGCCTTCAACGCGCGGGCGGTCTCCTTGCCGCCGGGCGCGCAGAGATTGAGCCGCTCTTCGGTTTTCAGGAACAGCGCGTTCGCGTAGTCCGCGCAGTTGTAGCCGCACTGCCCGCAATCCTGCTGCGCCATCGCGGCCATGAGGCGGGGCGCCAGCGGGCGCTCCTTCGCCATGTCCATGCGCTCGGGCAGCACGATCGAGGGGTCGTGCCAGGGCGCGGCGTCGTTCTCCGCGAGTTCGGGACCCGCGGGCGCGCCGAACGCCGCCGCGTCGCCGCCCGAGATCGGGGTCGCGCCGAGCGCGTCCGGCGAGAGGAGGGCGGAGAAGTAGCCGGACAGCCAGGAGCGCTGCTCGGCCGTGAACGGCGCGCTCTCGGGGATCGTCAGGACGGGGGTGGGCGAGGGGACGGGGACGTGGGCGGTCATCGATAGGAAGCCATCCCTCGTGCGCGCCCCTTCTCCCCTTGCGGGAGAAGGTGGCCCCGGCGTAGGCCGGGGTCGGATGAGGGGTACCGGCTCGACCGACCCCTCATCCGTCGTCGCTTCGCGCCGACACCTTCTCCCGCCAGGGGAGAAGGAGAGGTCGCGCTTGATCCATCCATGGCGCTCATGCGGCGATTGCCATCGAGAGCTGCTCGATCAGCCCCCGCAGCGCCTCGATCTCGTGGCGGCGCGTGAACTCCGCCACGCCCTCCCCCGGGCCGGTGCGGTGCGCCAGGTAGGCGCGCAGGATGCCCTCGATGCGGGCCGGCGCGTCGGTCGCCTTCACGGCGGTCCACAGCTCGCGCCCGATCGCCGGGTCGTCCGCGAAACCGCCCCCGACCACGATGTCGAAGCCCTCGACCGTGTCGCCGTCCTCGCCCACCGGCACCTTGGCGCCGATGAGCCCGATATCCCCGATGTAGTGCTGGGCGCAGGAATTGTGGCAGCCGGTCACGTGTACGTTCACGGGCACGTCGAGCTCGAGCCGGGTCTCGACATGGGCGGCGATCTCCAGCGCCCATTCCTTGGTGTGCGCGGCCGCGAACTTGCAGCCGGTCGCGCCCGTGCAGGCGACGAGGCCGGCCCGGATGCTGTTCGCCGCCGTGGACAGCCCGAGCGCCGCGACCCGCGCCTCGACCTCCGCGACGCGGGCGTCCGGCACGCCGGAGAACAGGACGTTCTGCCAGACGGTCAGCCGGATATCGCCGTCGCCGCACTCCCGGGCGATGGCCGCCAGAGCGCGCATCTCGTCGGACGTGAGCTTGCCGACCGGCAGCGAGACGCCGACCCAGTTGAGCCCAGGCTGCGCCTGCGCATGGACGCCCATATGCGAGAAGCGGTCGAACGGCCCGCGCAGTGCGAGGTGCTCGGGCGCGACGCGCTCCAGGCGGCGGCCCATCTTCTCCTCGACGGCCGCCAGGTAGCGGTCGAAGCCCCAGGCGTCGAGCACGTATTTCATGCGCGACTTGTTGCGGTTCGTCCGGTCGCCGTTCTCGATGAAGACGCGCAGGATCGCGTCCGCGACGGCGTCGCACTCGGCCGGGCGGCACACGACGCCCGTGTCGCGCGCGAGGTCGCGGTGGCCCGAGATGCCGCCGAGCACCAGGCGCATCCACACGCCCGGTTCGAGGGCGGAGCCCTCCAACACGCGGACGGCCTGGAAGCCGATATCGTTCGTCTCCTCCAGCACCGGCAGGACGCCCCCGCCGTCGAACGCGACGTTGAACTTGCGCGGCAGCCCGTAGAGCGAGCGGTCGTTGAGGATGTGGAAGTGCCAGGAGCGGGCGAGCGGGCGCGTATCGAGGATCTCCTGCGCGTCGATCCCGGCGGTCGGCGAGCCCGTGACGTTGCGGATGTTGTCCGCCCCGGCGCCCCGCGCGGTGAGCCCGATATCGACCAGCCCCTCGACCAGCGGTCCCGCGTGTTCGGGCGCGATCTCGCGGATCTGGAGGCCCGCCCGCGTGGTCACGTGCGTGTAGCCGCCGCCATGGACGTCCGCGAGGTCGGCGAGGCCCGCGAACTGCCAGTGCTTCAGGATCCCGTTCGGGATCCTGACCCGGCACATGTACGAGACCTGGTTCGGCGCGACCCAGAACAGGCCGTGATAGCGCCAGCGGAAGTTGTCGTCGGGTTTCGGAGCCTTGCCGGCATCGGCGTCGGCCTTCAGCCGCGCGTAACCGTCGAACGGGCTCTCGGCGCGCTTCCACTTCTCCTGGTCGTTCAGCTTGCCGCCGCCCGCCACGATGCGGTCCTGCGCCGTGAGGTGGATCGCGTCCGGGCCCGTCGGCTCGGGCGGACCCGCGGCGGCCGCGGGCTTGCCCGGCATCACGCCGGCATTGCGCATGGCCGCGATGCCGGACGCGAAGCCTTCGAGGTAGCGCTGCTGCTCGCCCGAGAACTCGCGGGCGGGATCGCTCACCGGGTCGCTCATCCGGTCGTCGCTCATGGGATCACGCGGCCAGCCGCTGCGGCGCGGTCGGCGCGGCAGGTTCGGGCGTCTCGACGCGGCCGAACATGAGGTCGTTGCGGAAGGGCGTCACGGTCTCGCCCGTGCGGATCAGCTCCATGTACCAGCGGCTCTCGGCCACGTCCCCGATGAGGAGCGCGCCCGCGAGCCGGCCCTCGCGCACCAGGAGCTTGCGGTAGATTCCGCGGCGCGGGTCGGACAAGACGATCGGGTCGCCGGCCGCATCGTCCGCGATCTCGCCCGCGGAGAAGACCGGCAGGCCCGACACCTTGAGGCTGGTCGCGAGTACGGTGCCCTCGTAAGCGGCCTCTTGGCCGCCGAGATGGCGTGCCAGCACGTCCGCCTGATCGTAGCCCGGCTCGACGAGCCCGTAGACGACGCCGCGATGCTCGACGCATTCGCCGATCGCGTGGATGGTCGGCTCCG
>CAHJXE010000301.1 GCA_903644085.1 Hyphomicrobiales bacterium | reverse complement strand
GCCGTTCATCTGGAGTGGATAGTTCCAGGGCGAGATCACGCCCACGACCCCGTGCGGCTCGTAGACCGTCATCACGGTGAACCCGTTCTGGAACGGGATCGTGTCGCCGTGCACCTTGTCGGCGGCGCCGGCGTAATACTCGAAGTAGCGGGCGCAGACCGCGACGTCGTTGCGCGCCAGCGTCATCGGCTTGCCGACATCCTCGCTCTCCATGCGGGCGAGCGCCTCGGCGTCGCGCCGGATCAGCTCGGAGAGCTTGAGCAGGAGACGCCCGCGCGACACGGCGTCGAGCCGGCCCCACTCGCCGTCGAGCGCCGCTTGGCCCGCCGCCACCGCGGCGTCGATCTCGGCCGCGCCGCCGCGCGCGATCTCGCCCGTCACCTGCCCGTCGGACGGGTTGATGACGGAGAGGGACGCAGCCGTGCCGATCCAGGTGCCGCCGATGAAATTCTGGTGCGCAGTCATGTCATCCTCCCGGTCCGGCCGTTGCGCGGTGTTTCGCGGACATGTGAACCCGCGCGCGCGGCCTGTCCATCGGGTTCACTACAGCACAGGCCGTGATGACGGGCCATCACGGTCGTGCATGACCATCATGCCCGGCGACCATGCCCGGCCCCCCGCGGCATCACGACGGCGCGAGCCGGCGAACGCACGAGGCCGTCTCTCGTTGGCGTCCGTTCGGAGACGCCACCATGACCGAGAGCTTGACGCTGCCCGAGGCCGCCTTCGCCAAGGTGGACGACACGCCGGACACGTTGTTCTATCGCACGCCTCGCCTCGTGACCCATATCGACGAGCGTGCGGTCGCGGCCGTGACCCGGCTCTACGGCGAGCTGTTCACGCCAGGGTCTGACCTCCTCGACCTGATGTCGAGCTGGGTCAGTCATTTGCCGGGCGACGTCGCCTATCGCGAAGTCGTGGGTCACGGGATGAACGCGGACGAGCTCGCGGCCAACCCGCGGCTCGCGCGCTGGTTCGTGCAGGACTTGAACCGCGACCCGCACCTGCCGCTGCCGGCGGGCACGTTCGACGGCGCCTCGATGTGCGTCTCGGTGCAGTACCTGCAACGCCCGATCGAAGTGTTGACGGAGGTGGCCCGCGTTCTGCGGCCGGGCTCTCCCGTGGTCATCACCTTCTCGAACCGCTGCTTCCCCACGAAGGCCGTGGCGATCTGGACGAGCCTGCACGCGCGTGAGCAGGCGGAGCTGGTCGGCCTGTACCTCACCTCGGCTGGTTTCGCTGAGGTGGACGTCCGCGAGGTGCTGAGGCCGCCGGGCGATCCGCTCTGGGCGGTCATCGGACGCACGGCCGTTGCCTCGTCCCCTGTCCCGGCGACCGACGCTCCACGATAGCCGGAGGGCCGAGGCTCGACGCCTGCAGCGCGCGCCGGCCGAGCGAGGGCGGGACGTCGCCGACACCTCCTCATCAGTCGAGGAAGCCGGTCGAGATCCAGGGCACGGCCGCCACCACGATCGTGCCGAGGACGAGCGCCAGCATGTAGCCCCATATCGGACGAAGTCCCTCAACGGGATCGACGCGGCCGATGGCGCAGGCCGAGTAGTAGCCGACCCCGAATGGCGGTGCGAACAGACCGATTCCCATGGAGAGGATCACCACCATGGCGTAGTGCACCTCGTGGATGCCGACCGCCCTGGCGATGGGAAACAGCAGCGGTCCGAACAGCACGATGGCGGGTATGCCCTCCAGCACCGAGCCGAGGACGATGAACGCCGCGACCGATACGGCCATGAACGTCGCGGCGCCTCCCGGAAGGTCGGTCATCGCGGTCGCGAGCGAGCGTGAGAACCCGGATTGCGTGAGACCCCACGCCATACCCGTCGCGGTGCCGATGATGAGCAGGATCGCGCCCGAGAGGCCGGCCGTGTAGGTCAGCATCGGCTTCAGCTGCGCCCAATCGAACTGCCGGTAGAGCAGCAGCCCGGCAACGGCCGCATACGCGATCCCGATGGTCGACACCTCGGTGGCGGTCGCGATGCCCTCGACGACCGCGGCCCGGATCAGGAACGGCAGCGCGATGGCCGGGAGCGCCACGAGGAACGCGCGGGCGACCTCCCGGGTCTCGGCACGCCTCACTTGGCTCAGGTCCTCGTTGCGGTAACGGCGGCTCACGACGGCGCAGAGCAGCGCCGCGAGCACGATTCCGGGCAGGAGGCCTCCCTTGAACAGCGCCGAGATCGAGACGCCCGTCACGGAGCCGATCGTGATCAGGACGAGGCTCGGCGGGATGGTCTCGGTCTGGGCTCCCGTCGCCGACAGGAGCGCCACGAGGTCGCCAGGTCTGGCGCCACGCTTCCTCATCTCGGGAAACAGGACGGGCGCGATCGCCGCCATGTCGGCGGCCTTCGAACCGGAGATGCCCGACACGAGGTACATGCCGGCGATCAGGACGTAGCTCATCCCGCCCCGCACATGTCCGAGCAGGCTGGCGAGGAACGCCACCATGGCGCGGGCCATCCCGGTCATCTCGATCAGGAGGCCCAGGAAGACGAAGAGCGGCACCGACAGGAGGATGATGTGGCTCATCCCCTCGTCCATGCGCCCGACCAGCACGGACAGGGGCAGGCGCGTCGTCAGGGCCAGGTAGCCGTAGATGGCGAGCCCGAACCCGAACGCGATCGGGACGCCCGCCAGCACGGCGGCCGCCACCACCCCGACGAAGAAGATCGCCAAGTTGAGGTTGCCGAGTGGTTTGAAGACGGGCCCGAGCAGCCAGAACACCGCGACGATCGTCGCGAGCGCCCCGATCGCGATCGCGAGATCGCGGAGCGAGCCGACACGGACCAGCCGGAATACGGAGAAGATCCCCATCAGGGCGATCCCGACCGGCAGGCCGGCGGCACGCCAGGCGTTGGCGATGTCGAGCGCCGGGGTGGTGATCTGCAACTCGTCGATCGCGTATTCGAGAGCCGGCCAGATGATCAGGATGAGGAACGTGAGCGCGGCCCCGACCGCGAACACGTCCAAGACGGCCCTGATCCGTGGCGGCAGCATGCCGACCACGGCCGTCATCCGCATGTGCTCGTCGCGCCGGAACGCGATCGCGGCACCCAGCATGGCGAGCCAGAGGAAGAGGATGGACGCGAGTTCGTCCGACCAGACGAGGGGGCTGTCGAAGCCGTAGCGCGCGACGACGCCGGCGAACAGGACCACGATCTCGACCGCCACGAGCGCGGCCGCGGCCGTCTCCACGAGCCCGGCCAGCAGCGCCTCGACCCGATCCAGGCGCGAGCGCCGGCGTGGCGCGCGCCCGTCCGCCACGGTGCCGCCGATGGCGGGGGGAGCGCTCGGGTCCATCGTGAAAGCCTTCCGGGTCGCGGGCGTCCCTCGCCCCCCTCCCGTAATGCGCGACGGCTGCGGCAATCCAGTCTCAACGACCTATCCGTTCGACTGAGGTGGGGGCTGGCCGTGCCCGCCCACGGGCTCGCGGAGCAGCGCCCGGTGCGCAGGACCGCGACGGGCAGAGCGGGTGCAGGCCGATCGCGTCGGCGAGCGCATCGCGTCCGTTCGCTATTCCTGGAGCCGACCTCGTCATGCTGGGGGGCGCAGCGGCCGTCTCGCCGCACGCGCGACATCCGGTCGTCGCCGATGGATCTTGTCGCCCCTTCGCGCGCTGTCAGCGATCGTCCGCCGCGGCGGACCGGAGCGACCCGCCATGACGCGCACCATCCTGACCAGCCTCGTCCTCGCACATGTCCTCGCCGCCGGGCTCGGCCTCGCGACGGCCGCCTCGGCGCAAGGGACGGCGCCGGAGGGGCGCAAGATCCCGATCGAGCGCGACCTGCGGACGTTGGAACGGAACGACAGACGCCTCGGCATCGATCCGGGGAGCAACACGGCGCCGAACGTCACCCCTGCGAACCCGTCCGGCGTCGCAGGCTTCAACGGCCCACCCGGTATCTATGGCGACAGCGTCGGCAATGTGGGGCCGTTGCCGCCGGGGGCGGCGGGGAACGATCAGTGAGGGTCGAAAACCAGAGCCGTATCGCGCCCAGCTCGGCCGAAGCAGGACCGTTCGCAAGCACCCTCCGTCATTGCGAGCGCAGCGAAGCAACCCAGATCGTCAAGGCAGACCCTAAATGTTGGAAGCCGCCCTTAAATTAGAAATATGTTGCGATAGGTGTATTTACCGCATCCGGCGTCTCAAGTGCCCGCCGTACCTGGATGGTAATCTCAGCTCTATAG